>WRCR01000322.1 GCA_009783865.1 Planctomycetaceae bacterium
GGAATGTGGACTTTTGCCCGCCGTCCTGACCAAGAGAGTAATGCCAATGCGTTTTGCGGACACAGGGGATTCTTTGAGCGTGAAAAATGGCATTCAATGGCGGACATCACTGACGGTACCAGCAACTCGATTGCGATGAGCGAAGGTATTTGTCCGACGCGCCGCGGTTCCACACTGGTTAAAGGCGGTGTTGCGGTGTATCAGCCGCACAATCTTGCCGGCGGAACAGCCCACAACGCCATTGCCGGTATGTGTATGGCGAATGGTTACAGTGCAACGGACAGGACGAAAGTCGCTACTCCGGCAGTGAACCTTTGGCGGGGCTGGTTGTGGACCAATGGACGCGCTGCCGATGCGTGGATTAATACCTGTATGCCGCCGAATTCAGTGTGTTGCGTTGCTTCTGACTCTATGCATTCTTGGGGTGCATTTCCGCCGTCAAGTTATCACAGCGGCGGTGTCAATGTGCTTCGGGCAGACGGTTCCGTAACATTTGTTTCAGATACAGTGGACTGCGGAAATCTGAACGACGTTCAGGTCGTGCAAGGTCCAAGTAATTACGGCGTTTGGGGAGCAATGGGTTCCATTGACGGCGGAGAAAGCCGAGCGTTTTAGAATGTTTGGCATTTTAATGGCTTTTTAGTGAAAATTTGTTTAACCGCTTTGTTTGCAAAGCACAGGAGAATCATTTATGAGAAAATATTTGTGTTGTTTTATCGCAGTTGCCGTTGTTGCGGTTATCGGCTGTGCAAAGACCGATAAACCGGAAGGGTTGCCGCAACTTTTTCCGTGTGAAATTACCATAACGCAGGACGGAAAGCCGCTTGCGGGTGCTAATATAGTGTTTTTCGGCGACCAGAAATGGGCGGTCGGCGGCGGCACTGCCGAAAACGGTGTTGCCAAGATTTATACTCACGGCAAGTTTGAGGGCGCGCCTTCCGGTAAATACAAGGTTACAGTTACGAAAACAATAACGGAAGGCGGACCAACCGAAGCGGACTTGAACAATCCAAGTTATTCCGGCGGTTATGGAAAACAGTATGATGTAATTGATAAAAAATTCCGCAGTGCCGAAACGACAACATTAGAAATCGATGTCGCACCGGGTAAAAACACAAAGACGCTGGATGTAGAAAAAGCGGTCAAAGTTGAACAGCCGAAAGTGTGAAAGAAATTAGCGCAGGCGTATTTCAGAAACACAGTAATCTTACGCCTACTCTAACTGGTACTTTTTGCTCTTGCCAACTCTAGCCGGACCGGTACTTTCCCTCTTGACAACACCGTTAAAGTATGCTACCACACTCGTATTCGGTGATAGTTTGCTAAACCATGTTTTAATGGGAGAAATCGAAATGAGAAAAGTACGTTTTAATCTGCGTGATTTGAGGGGGGGGAAACGAATTAAGCGGCGGGTGATAACCCGCCGTCTGTGAGTTATCACTCACGGCTCGTATTTGGATTTACGTTAGTTGAACTCCTCGTCGTTATCGCAATCATCGGTGTCTTGATCGCGCTTCTTTTGCCCGCTGTGCAAGCCGCTCGTGAAGCCGCAAGAAGAATGCAGTGCAGTAACAACATGAAACAAGTTGTGCTGGCACTGCACAATCATCACGATGTTAGAGGCAACTTTCCCGCTTTCCGGGAGTATGGACCGTACCGAAATTCCGCCGGTGCATACCACTATCAATGGGGACCGCAGGCATTCCTCCTGCCGTTCTGTGAAGGCAGTGCTTCTTGGGATGGGCTCAGAGCGTTAGACATGCAGGCAACCACCACAGACGCTATAGCATGGTCTGGTTTTGCGGTACAGTTCTGTAGGCAACCGTCTTTTCCGAGTTTTCGTTGTCCTTCTGACGGTGACGCAAATACGGGAAGCAATTACCGTCCTTCCCTTAACGGCGAAGAAATTGTCTCCTCCCGCCGCAGCATTGTGTTCTGTATGGGAGACGGGATGTGGAACCAAGGTGAGGACTGGAATTCTGCGGGTGTTGTCAATAATGGTCCCCGCGTCTATCCCCGCGGCGTATTTTCCGGTCCAAGGCACCATAAAGATTTGGCATATATCACTGACGGTACAAGCAATACGGTTGGTATCAGCGAGCGGGGTGTTCCTGCTATGAACGGTGTCGGTACCGCAGCCGTTACGAGTACTATGGACACACGAGTCCGCTCCGGCATGAACCGAGGCAGCGGTACTGGCGGTATTACCCTCTACAGCGGCGGGTCGGTAGTACCGTCAAGTTGTTTAAACAATGCTCCGCAAGCGGCAGACAGAACGCGGTTAGCAAATCCAATCGGATGGTGGGGCGGTCAACTTTTCTTCAGTGGCCGTCAATTTGATATTGGTTTCAATACAGTACTGCCGCCGAATTCGCCGTCCTGCAAGTACAACGATGATGCGTTTAATGAAGGCAGTTGGGGATTATATTCGGCAACAAGTTTTCATAGCGGCGGTGTGCAGTGCGGATTAATGGACGGTGCGGTACGTTTTATTTCGGAGACGATTGACACCGGAAACCTTAATGCCACGCAAGGCGGAGTTCACGAAGGTACCGGAACTCACCCCGTTCAGTCAGGACCAAGTAATTACGGCGTATGGGGTGCTTTAGGAACCCCTGCTGCAGGCGAAAGCACCGTATTGTAAGTTTAGCGGCGGTTCTTAGAACCGCCTGCTTTCGCTTTTCACTATTTCACTAAACAAAAAATCACCATGAAAAAACTATTACTCGTTATCGTTTTATTATCATTTGTATCCGGTTGCGGCGGTCAGCAGCGTCCTGATGGCTTTCCGAAGGTGTTTCCCGTCGAACTGACGGTTATGCAGGAAGGCAAGCCGCTAGCGACGGCATCGGTTTCATTGCAGTCACCGAATACAAAGTGGGCTATCGGCGGTGCAACCGATGACAACGGCAAGGTTAAACTTGTCACCAACGGCTATCCGGGCGCACCGGCTGGCAAGTACAAAGTTGTTATAATGAAGGTGTTTAGTGAAGGAATGGAAGAAAGAGCCAGAATTTCGGCAGAAGGCGGCGGCAGCGAAGAGTCCGTTGCAGCAGCGAATAAAATCAAGGTTACTCATTACTCTTTTGTCAAGCCGGAGTATAATGATATTGATAAAACCCCGGTAGAAGTTGAAATCACGGAAAGCACGAAAACGCTGGAAGTTGATGCGGGACCTGCCGTGAAGATTGTGTTGCAAATGCCGGATTGAGGCAATTCGACCGCATGTCTTTCTCTATGCCGGTCCAGTCAGACTGCTATTTACCTTATTGTTAAATTCTGTATAATTACCTCATTCTTCGTTAACAATGTATTTTAACAATGTAAATTCAGGAGCAGGTCAATGAGGTTTCACAGGTTTGTTTTAATTAGCGTTTCGTTTCTCGTTCTTTTCGCAGCGGCAATAGAAAATCTTTCCGCCGCACCGCGTGTTTTTCGCAACCGCACCGCGAGTTATAATTCTTCCGGTAATTATGCAAAACAAGTTGCAGCACAGGCAGCCGTCAAGGATGCCAAAATCAACGCTTTCGTCAGTGTCAGTGAAAGATTCCTTACTGTCCCGTTTATGACGGAACGCACAGAAGATGTTGACATTAGCGAAATGATTAACGGTGTGCGCACCATCGGCAGCGGTGTAATGGTGGCGAAGAGTACCGGCGATGTCGTCAGCGGTTTCAACCGTGCCGTCATTTCAGTTAATCTTGATGGTGTGTTGAATTCAAACACGGTCGGCAAAAAGTCAGTTGTAACAGCACACTCGGAAACAACTACACATTTGCACGGTGTCAAAAACATTTATATTACGTCGGAAGGTATTACTACTTCCCGTGCTGCGGCAACGGCTTCGCAGAATTCTAATCTCACAGGCATGAGCATTCAGGGCGGTAAAATTGTCCGCCACATTGCGAAACAAGCCGCTGCGGAACAGAGACCGGTAACTGAAGCAATCGGGCGGCAGCGCACCCGCGTCAGATTTGAAAACCGGTTGGACGTACAAATCGGTGAGCGGATTGCCGAAGTGAATGCTAATTATCAGAAAAAATTCCGCGAACCGCTGATGATGCAAAACCAATATCCGCAGGTATTCAATCTTTCCAGTACGGAAGACCGGCTGAATGCGTTCTTCACTTTCGGCAATGAACAGCAGCCGGTTGCCGACAGTGATATTCCGCTGAATGTTCCGCAGAATGACGTTTTGTTCCAGATTCACCAGAGTGCTGTCAACAATTTCACCGCAACGGCATTTGCGGGTAAAATCTTTGACGAGGAAAAGATTGCGGAATATGCGAAAGACCCTGGAAGTCCGTTTTATTTCTTTGCCGGTTTGCTCAGCCGCAATGCAGAAGAGAAGCCGCTCATTGTGAAGTTTGCTGAAGAAAATCCGATTGATGTTTCGTTCAGCGGGAACACAATAAAAGCGGTAATAAGGGCAGACGCTTTTGCTCAAGATGGCAAACAGCATCCGGGGTTGGAAGTTACGCTTTCTTACAGTGTTAAGAAGGAAGGAACCAAAATCATTCTTGAACAGACGGCAGCACCGGTGGTAGGGTCGAGAGAAGGAAAGAGAGTCGGCGCAAGTCAGACCGTCATTCAAACGATAGTGAAGCGGCGGCTTGCCAAACTTGAAACACGGCGGGTTTTACAGGAACTTGAACCGAAGGGTGAATGGGAAGGCAAGGGCAAACTTGTTCCGGCATTTGCTGATTCACAGAACGGCTGGTTTGCGTTGTCGTATAATTGGGTTGAGAAATAATTGCGTTTTAGTGCGGCGTAGGATTAAAAACCCTACGCTAATATATTACCATCCCATCCTTAATTTTATCTATTTTTCCGTTGTCTGTTTTTTGCTTAGTTTGTCTAATTCATTTTTCCCTCGAACACTTTTTCTCATTAACACGGACGTGCCCATGTAAAAGATATACAAAGTAACCTTGACGGGAGAAGAGCGTATCGCGCTCACAAAACTTGTTTCCACTGGCAA
>WRCR01000323.1 GCA_009783865.1 Planctomycetaceae bacterium
CAGCGGTTGTTAACGCCGGCGACCCTTACACAACGGTCGGCATTGGAAACGATTACATCGAGACACCGGCAACAACGAAACGGGGCTTGATTGTGCCTGTTACCCGTGAAGCGGTTTTCTTTGACAAGACGCATTGGATACTTGACCGCGCTGCGGAAGTCGGCGAAACACTTGCGCTCAACAAAGAGAAACGGATTCTCGATATGATACTCGGCATCACGAATTCGTATAAGTTTAACGGCGATGCGTTCAACACTTATTACACCGATGAGGATGAAGAAGAGTGGTGCAATGTACTCGAAAAAAATGAATTGAAGAATTGGACGAGCATCGACAAGGCGGAGGATGTTCTCGGCAGTATGATTGACCCGGCAAACGGTGAACTCCTTTGCTGCGAACCGGATACGGTGCTTGTAATGCCGCAGTATCGCAATGTTGCGAACCGCTTGTTTCGTGCATCGGAAATCAATTACAGTGATACGTCCAGCACAGCGGTTTCTGCGGTGCCGAATCCGTTTTATCGGTACAATGTTGTTTCGAGTCGGCTCGCATACAGCCGTTTGAAAGCGGCATCGCCCGCTGTTTCCACACCGGAAAAAATTTGGATTATCGGCAACTTCAAGAAGGCGTTTGCTTACATGGAGAACTGGGGCATAACGGTGACTTATTCCGGTGCAGGCAGCGAAGCGGACTTCACGAATGATTACGTTGTGCGGTACAAGGCATCGGAACGGGGAACACCGGCAGTGCTGAATCCGCGCTATGTTGTGAAATGCACGGGGTAACATTATGTACGAAACAATACGTTCACAGATTTTATCTGTCATTGCCGAGATAACTGCGAATCCGAAGCCGACTTATTCGATTGACGGTCAATCGATAAAGTGGAACGAGTATCTTGCTCAACTTCAGAAGAGCGTTGACTGGTGCAATGAAAACATCGAAAAAGAAAGCGCGCCGATTGAAATTGTTTCAACGGCGAGATAACTCAAAAAAGCGGGGGCTAAAGCCCCCGCCTCTTTAGCATACATTAACATTTACAACTATCATGCTTAAATACATTGACAACACGGAGAGCGTGATTCTCCGGCGGAAGAATAAAAGTGAAATCACGTTTCCAAATTCCTTGTTTCGTCCGTTCCGCAGCCGACAGCGGGTCCGCATTGTGGAAACGCTGTTTCCGTCTCTAACCGCTCATTGGTATCTGCCGAAAGACGATGCGCTGCCGGAACCGCTTGCCGGTGAGGAACTCATTGATACAAGCGGCAATCTCTGGCAGATACTCGAAGTGCGTCCGAGTCCGATGAATCATAACTGGCAAGTCGTTGCTCTGCGTTATACCGTTCCAATCGGCTTGGAGGATTACTTCGACTTGCTTCAAAAGGTTTCTATAACAACGCCGACCGGTGAAACGAAAGACGGTTATGTTCCGCTCCGCTGCGGCATTGCGGCGCGGTTTTCTGTTCCGCAGTACATTTACGATAGAGAAAATAACGTGGAAAAGGAAAGCGTTTACGTTCTTTGCCGTGAAAAAGTCGAAGCGGATGCAGCGCATATTGTTCGTCTGGCAAACGGGAAAATGTACGTGATTGCAAAAATCAAATCAGCGGTGTGGACCGAAATGGAAATTGAAGTATTGTTTCAACAAGGTTGATTTTACGCCGTTTTTATGATAAAATACATTAAAAAATGTTTTTGATAAGAGTAAGAAAAAAATAAAACGTTATGCAGAGTCAAATTATTCTCGGTGACAATCTGGAAGTGCTGAAGAAATTTCCCAGCGAATCGGCGGACTTGTGCTACATTGACCCGCCGTTCTTCAGCAACCGGAACTACGAAGTAATTTGGGGCGAAGACGACGACGGCGAAGTCCGCTCATTCAAAGACCGCTGGTCAGGCGGCATCGACAAGTATATCGAATGGCTGTATGAACGCGTCGAACAGATTCACCGCGTTCTCAAACCGACCGGTTCGTTTTATCTGCACTGCGATTGGCACGCAAACGCTTATATTCGGGTGTATATTCTCGATAAACTCTTTGGAAAGAAAAATTTCGTCAACGAAATCATCTGGCGTTATTCCAGCGGCGGTGCAAGCAAAAAGTTTTATTCCCGAAATCACGATACGATATACTTTTATGCCAAGAGTAAAAAGTACGTTTTCAATCCTCAAGAGATAATGGTGCAGAGAACCGATGAGGTACTGCGCCGCATCAAGAGCGGTAATCCGAATGCGACAAGAGCGGAGACGATTGATAAACTGCCCGAAGATATTTTTGACATTCAATATATTAACGCAATGGCAAAGGAGCGAATCGGTTATCCGACGCAAAAGCCCGAAGCACTGCTTGAACGGATTATAAAAGCATCTTCCAATGAAGGTGATGTCGTACTTGACGCTTTTTGCGGCGGCGGAACAACGTGTGCGGTTGCCCGAAAATTGAATCGGCGGTTTATCGGAATTGACCAATCGGTGCGCGCCGTCAAAGTTACGCAAGCCCGGCTTGAGCGGGATACTGACCTTATAAATAATGCTCCGTTTTCTATCGATGTGCATAAATACGATTACGAAACGATTCGCAATTCGGACGCATTCGATTTTCAACGTTTTATTATCGAACAATTCGGCGGAGAAAGCAGCGAAAAGCAACGCAGCGATTTCGGCATTGACGGCAAAAAAGATAAACAGCCCATTCAAGTCAAGAGAAGCGAAAACGTCGGTCGCAATGTCGTGGACAATTTCCTTTCGGCAATGAAACGTTTCGATAAAAAATGCAAGACGGGCTATATTATCGCTTTCTCTTTCGGCAGCGGCGCAATCGGAGAAGTTGCCAGATTGAAACGGGACAATAATATCGACATTCAACTTATAAAAGTCGAAGACATTATTGAAATCGCTCATAAGCCGAAGATACAAATTTTGTACACGTGGGAAGACACCGGAAATGTTAGAAAGGACGGTTTTACCGACAAGAAAATTTCTTTCACGGCAACCAACGGCAAAGCAGTGAAAATCTGGCAATGGGATTTTAATTATAGCGAAACGGAAGGATTCCGTCCGACGGTATTATTCAACAAAGACGGAAAAGTATCAAAGATTTTTTCCAGCGGTGAGTATGTGATTGCAGTTCGCGCAACAGATGAGAACGGAATTGAAACGACCGAAACACTTAAGATTGTCGTGAACGGAAAAGTTAAAACGAGATAATAAAGAGCCGGAGTACCGGCTAAATGTTGGTTTCTCACTCTTTCACTATCACACTATCTACGCCAAGTACACCCGCAAGCGACTGAATCGTTTCGGCATGATGACCGATGCCTAGCGCGAAATGATGTGTCGGACCTTCAGCAACCCACCGCTTCAAGAAGCCGCGAATGTCTTTGCCGAAATAACCATGCGTGTTTGTGTTGCCGGTCGGCGGTATCGGTCCTTCTTTCGATTCCCCTTCGGCAAGAACGAATTTGAATTTGCCGTTTGCCTGAATACCGATGCTCAACATCGTTATCGGACCTTTACGGATATTGAATTCAACACTTGCGCCGCTGCCCGGCTTGCCGTGATACTTTTTCAAACTTCGCAGCACCGGTTTCCTGTCCGCAATGTTGAGATGATGCGGACCATCATGTCCGACTAATATAGTGCCGGTGTTCAAATCCATCACATGAAATTCCGCAAAAGAGCCGCCGATTTCCAGCCGGTCCATTATCATCATCGCAATGCAGGTCTTCAAATCGAATTCGCCGCACATCGGAAAGCCCGCACTGGTTAACAGCGAGTTGCCGACTATGAGATTCGTAACTAATTGCCGCATCGGAGTTTCCGCTCCGGCTTCATAGTAGTAAGCCAAGCCGTCTAGTTTTAGTTCTTCGACAAACTTCTCCAGTGCAACGGCGGCTTTTGCAGCGGTGTGCAAATCGGCATCGGTCAACTTCGTCGTCAGCGGGTCGGAATGATGATTCGGCGTATCAAAGAATTCGAGTATCTGTTTTTTCTTCGATTCAATTTCCGCAGCAAAATCACCGCGGTAGAATTGCAGAATCTGGTCGGGTTCACATTGAACAATATGCGCTCCGAAAGCCGCTGTTGCCGCAGTAGGGTCGGTATGCATGTCGAGCATTGATTCGAGAGTGTGTCCAAGATGACCGATTCTAGCGGTCTTCAAATCATGAAGCACTTTTGCGATGCTGCACCAGCGGATAATGTCGGCATCGGCTTCGGGGTCTTCATAACGATGCCCAAGAATCAGCGGCGGAACGGAACGTCCCATCCGCAAAGCAACGCCGCAAAATTCCGGCACTGAACAGAAATCGTCATTGCACAGTTGCATATAAGTTGTGCCGTTTGCATAGTCCATCGCCTTGAGCGGCTGCAAAGCAACAAGAACAATCGGAACATTCAGATTTCGGAAAATCGTTCCTATTGTTGAAGAGGTTGCATAAGTCACCATGTCGACGAACACCAAGTCGAGGTTTGCCGCTTGCAGTTTCGGCAGCAATTCAGCAGCACCGGCTGCGTTGTCGATGATGCCGAAGTTGTGAACCGCAACGCCCGTCTTTTCGACTTTGCCGCAGAAGTAATTCAGTTTGCCGGTCAGTTCTTCGAGCATGCCGTCGAACTGTCCCCAATATGTGTAATGTCCTACACCGAAGATTCCGATGTTTGCCGTCAGCGGTTTGCGCCGCGGAATTGACAAAAGATTATTTTCCATGTTTATACCTAACTAACAAAAGTATTGAAATAAATGCTGATGGACATGTCACAGCAAATATTATAGCGGATTTTGTGCATAAGTGCGGCGGGCAAAAGTGCGGCGGGCATACGCCCGCCGGTTGGTTGCTGCCGGTTGCGCAACAGCAGAAAATATGATATGCTGAAGAAATGCAAGAGGCGAATAGAATCAAAACCGCATTGCACCGCCAATGCCGATAGAAAACATGAAAGATAACACCGGCGGGTTCTCACCCGCCGCTCGTATA
>WRCR01000324.1 GCA_009783865.1 Planctomycetaceae bacterium
CTGTTTGTTATTTTGAATGGAACTGCCTACATCATCGACATAATTTCTAAAAGCAGGAAAGGAGTTAAGAATCGCCTTCGCTAATTCAGGATTAAGCGACTCGACCGCTAACTTCGTTTCTTCAAGGTCCGCCGCATATTGCTTCAATGAAGCAAGAAATTTTTTAGCGTTTCCATATTTCTCGATTTCTTCTTCCGTTGCTTCAACGGGTTTTTCCGCTATGTACTTTTCGGATGTTTTAATCGCAATTTTTACGAAATCTCTGTGCTTGTCCAGCATTCTGCACACGATAACTTCGGAAATGTCTTTTCCCAAAAACCGCTTATCGGGATGAGCAACAACCGCGGAATTATTAGAAAAGATGGCAGTGGTGCCGCCCTTATTGTTGGGATTGACCTTTGATGCCAACTCCTGCAATTTATCGAGTACAATATCCGATGCGACAATTCCGATAACTTCGTCTTTATTGATAACCGGAAAAATTAAACTTGTGAGCATTACGTCTTTGCCCTGAACTTGATACGGATACGGATCGGTTATCATTTCCCGTTTCGTCGAGCGGGGTTCAGTCCACCAATCCGCGCCGGTAGTGTCATCAAGATCGCTGTCAGGCAACGGCTCAACCGCTATGCTTCCTTCCAGTTTGTTCCAATACGGGGCGTAGCGTCCTGAAGCGGCATAATGCGGTTCCTTGTTGGAAAATTCTTTGTCTTTTCCGTCCAGCGCATCGGGAGCGAAAGCAACACAGAAGGCGGTGATATATTCCTTCTTGGAAAGAGTATGTTTGAGAATGTTGTTCATCATTTCTCTGTCCGTCAGGTCCATTTCTTTTAACGCTTCGATAACGGACGAAAGCGTTTCAGCGGTAATACGCGCACCTTGCAGTTCTGAACGAACCGCATTGCGGCAGTTGTCTGCCATTTCCATCGCAAGAATGAGAGCGTCTTTTCGGGCATTTTCGTAAGCACGCTGAGAAATGAGAACGGTCAGAACAGCACCCATCAATACGATAATACCGATAATGGGCAGGAAAAATTTATAACGTAAACTTAGATTTGCCAGCATTGTTAATCCGTAGTTTTGTTGGAAATGAACAAAAAGGAAACATCGAACAAACACCACCGCCTGCATTGTATCATGAAAAATCCGAAAGTGGAGAGGTAAAACAGCGGAAAAATTTTTCAAAATTTTCACTGATTTGTCAAATAACTACTTGCGAAAACCAGGAAGACGGTGTATAATGGAAAATGTCCTTTTGGGAATTTCTCGAAGAATCGGATTTCTGCGGAAAAGGTTTCGGCAATGCAGCCGAAGGGTTTCCGCAGTCCCCCGTCTTTCCGGAAAATCCGTTTTTGAACGGACTTTGATTTTCACAATAAACTTATGCCATACGAGCGTTTTACCGACAGAGCGAGAAAAGTACTGCAACTTGCAAATCAGGAAGCCCAACGTTTCAATCACGAGTATATTGGAACGGAACATCTTCTGCTGGGACTTATCAAAGAAGGCGACGGCGTTGCCGCCAATGTCTTGAAAAGCCTTGATATTGACCTCCGAAAAATCCGTCATGAAGTCGAAAAACTTGTGCGCAGCGGTCCCGATTTGGTAACAATGGGAAAATTACCGCAAACACCACGCGCAAAAAAAGCAATAGAGTATGCCGTTGAGGAAGCCCACAACTTGAACCACAACTATGTCGGAACGGAACACATGCTTCTCGGTTTACTCCGTGAACAAGAAGGAGTTGCGGCACAGGTTTTGATGAACCTCGGCTTGAAATTAGAAAACGTCCGCAACGTTGTTCTTGAACTTTTGGGACACGGAGTTGACCCCGCTAGCGGAGGAGTGAAGGGAGACGAAGACATATTCGAGGACATGCCGGAACCTCAGCAAAAAGGCGGGAAATCAAAGACCCCGGCTCTTGATAGTTTTGGGCGTGACTTGACCGAAATGGCAAGACAGAAAAAACTTGACCCCGTCATCGGACGCGAAAATGAAATCGAACGCACGATGCAGATTTTAAGCCGCCGAACGAAAAACAATCCTGTTCTTCTCGGCGAAGCAGGTGTCGGAAAAACAGCGATTGCCGAAGGACTTGCACAAATGGTAGTCGAAGACCGCGTGCCGGAACTGTTAAAAAATTACCGGATTGTTGCCCTTGATTTAGCGATGATGGTTGCCGGTACAAAGTATCGCGGACAATTCGAGGAACGCATCAAAGCACTGATGAACGAAGTTAAACGTTCCAAAAGAATTATCCTCTTCATTGACGAGTTGCATACCTTGGTAGGCGCAGGCGGTGCTGAAGGTGCGATTGATGCATCAAACGTTTTGAAACCCGCTTTGAGCAGAGGCGAAATCCAATGTGTCGGTGCAACAACTCTGGACGAATACCGAAAATACATCGAAAAGGATGCTGCCTTAGAGCGGCGCTTTCAAGTCGTGATGGTCGAACCACCGAGTCAAGAGGAAACGGTAGCAATTCTTAATGGATTGCGCGACCGCTATGAAAAACATCATCATGTCAAAATCACAGACGGCGCAATTAGGTCAGCCGTTGAATTGTCTAACCGGTATATTACCGGACGGTGCCTGCCGGACAAAGCGATTGACGTGATTGATGAAGCCGGTGCGCGAATTCACCTTAAGTCAATGACTTTGCCGACATCAATGAAGGAACTGGACGAACAGTTGGACAAATTGAATAAAGAAAAGGAATCTGCTGTCGGAGACCAGAATTTCGAGAGTGCTTTAATCCTGCGTGACGCTATTGACGACATCGTCCGTAAGAAAAAAGAAGCACAGGAAAAACTGCGGGAAACGGTCGGCGAAGTCAATGATGTAGTCATAGCCGATGTAGTGAGCAGAATGACGGGAATTCCCCTGACAAGAATGACTACGGAAGACAGCAAACGGCTGATGGCGATGGAAGAAGAATTACACCGCCGCGTAATTAGTCAGGACGAAGCGATTAAGGCAATTTCCAAAGCGGTTCGGCGAAGCAGAAGTGGCTTGAAAGACCCGAAGCGTCCGACCGGTGCGTTCATTTTTGCCGGTCCGACCGGTGTCGGTAAGACCTTGCTGGCAAAGGCGTTAGCGGAGTTCATGTTCGGCGATGAGGACTCGCTGATACAACTCGACATGTCCGAGTATATGGAGAAGCACAATGTCAGCCGACTGGTTGGCGCGCCTCCCGGATATGTCGGCTACGAAGAAGGCGGGCAGTTGACGGAGAAGATTCGCCGAAGACCGTATTCCGTTGTGCTGCTTGACGAAATTGAAAAGGCGCACGCCGATGTGTTCAACATGATGCTGCAAATCATGGAAGAAGGACGTTTGACGGACAGTTTCGGACGCAACATCGATTTCCGTAATACTATAGTAATAATGACGACCAACGCCGGTGCAGAAGCGATTAAAAACGAAGCGGCGTTTGGTTTCCAGAAACCGGACAGCGATGCAACATACGAAAGTATGAAAGAGCGGGTTAATGAACAGATTGAGAAGGTCTTTCGTCCCGAATTTATCGGCAGATGCGACGATGTTATCGTGTTTCGGCACTTGACCGAAAAGGACTTGGAAGCGGTAGTCGAATTGGAACTCAAGAAAGTTCGTAACCGTCTTTCTGACAAGGGATTGAAACTTCTGCTGACGACAGAGGCGAAAGAACATATCATCAAGAAGGGCAGCAACCTCGACTTTGGAGCGAGACCGTTGCGGCGTTCTATAGAGGGCAGCATTGAAGACCCGCTGTCGGAAGAGTTGCTGAAGGGTGAGTTTGAGAACAAAGAAGTTATCCGCGTTGACGTAAAAATGGTCGGCGACAAGAAACAGTTGTTCTTCCAAGGAACGATGTTTGACGAACTGTCGGACACAGATAAGGACATCCTTCGGGAACTCTATAAGGTAATTGAGAAAGAGAAGGAAAAAGAGGAAGAGAAAGTCGAAAAAATACAACTCGCCAAAGTTTAATTTTTTAGCGTAGGATTTTAATCCTACGCTTTATTGTCTCATGAAAATTGCGTTAATCACCGGCGGTCTTCGCGGTATCGGATTGGGAATATCGAGGTCCCTTCTTGCCGAAGGGTTTTCACTTGCGCTTTGCGGTTCACGGGAAGCAGAACAAGTTCAGGAAACGCTTGCTGCACTGCGGGAGACAGCACCGGATAGAAAAATCGTGTATTACCGCTGTGATGTTGGAAGTCAAAGCGACCGCGATGCCTTGATTGGGAATGTCCGCAAGGACTTCGGGCAGGTTCATATTCTTGTCAACAACGCCGGTGTTGCTGCAAGGGTTCGCGATGATGTTTTGATGATGACGGAAGAGAATTACGATTGGTTAATGAAAATCAATCTTCAAGGACATTTTTTTCTTACACAGCAGGTTGCGAAGTTGATGATAGAACAGAAGTCAACTGACCGCGATTCTTACGCCGGTATAGTGAACATATCGTCAATTTCGGCGACGTTTGCTTCAATCAATCGCGGTGAGTACTGCATGTCGAAAGCGGCAATGAGTATGGGAACGCAACTTTGGACTGTTCGTCTGGCGGAGTATGGCATACTGGTTTACGAAATTCGACCGGGGTTGATACAAAGCGATATGACTGCCGGTGTTGCGGCAAAGTATGACAAGTTGATAGCGGAGGGAATTGTACCGCAGTTGCGCTGGGGTTTTCCTGAAGATGTCGGCAAAGTTGTAGCGATGCTTGCCCGCGGCGATTTGGCTTACAGCACTGGGCAGGTAATAATGGTTGACGGCGGCATGTCAATACCGCGGCTGTGATGCCGCAGCGAGCGGCATAAGAGCGGCGGGGCTACCCCCGCCGGTAATTTAGACGAAAAAATTTCCTTGTGTCCGTGAGGTGGTGTGATTATGCGGCGGCATACAGGGCGACCGCCATTACTCCGTTTAAGGTCCAACTCATCCGTTTCCCCTTGCACCGAGAAGCAACACACTCGTCA
>WRCR01000325.1 GCA_009783865.1 Planctomycetaceae bacterium
AAACTTTCACCGCCGTCGCGCCAAAGCGTTTCGTGGTCAGTGATGAGCATCTTGTCAACGCCGTAACGTTTGAGCCGCTGCCAGTACTTATAATCGTTGTCATGATTGCCTGCTCCGTGCGCCCGCCAAACCCGCTCTGCCGTCACTGCTTTCCACGGTGACGGCGAATTCGGAATGTTCGGAAGAACCTCTTCAAATCTCGGCGAAACGTTGAAAAAGAATTGCTCGGAACAATCGTTGCGCTTGCCGTCGGTCTTGGGTTTGAAACGCACACCGCTATCGAACACCGCTAATGAATTTTCAATCTTGTTTCCGAAAAAGAATTCCGAACCGTTTGATGCCGTGTGGTCGGCAATCGGTAAAAAGAACAGCGGATTATCCGTTTCGCTGTTACACAACACTGCCGGTCGGTTTCCTCCGTTTCCGACAAGATACGGCACCGGAAACATTCGGGCTTTTTCTGCAACAGGAATTGAACCGAAGAAAATTTCGCTGACATTACCGCCGGTACATTCGACATTGATGACCAGCGACTTCTGCTTGATTTGAAAACGGTATTGAACGATGTCGTCACCGAATTGAAATTTTGATGTGATGACGTTTGCGTCAAGCGAGGTTGACAGCATCTTTGCAGTGGCAGTGTTATCCGCGAAACGCACACCGCCGCCGGTGAATTGCAAGGTTTGCGGGGCTTTCCCCTTTGCCGTCATTGTGCAGGATATATCGCCGAAAGTCCCCGTCTTCGGTTCATACTTCCAGACGACTCTGCCGTCTGTTCCGTTGTATTCCAAGAGGAAGGTATCATTGATTTTTGCAACGGTATTCTTGTAATCGGTGCAGAAATTATCCGGCAAGATTGTATCCTTACGATTTGGAAACGGCAGATTGATGCCGCGCGGCGGACGCTTGAATTCCAGCGGTTTGAGTTCTTCTTTGTAAAACGAAATGTTATCGAAATACAGCAGCCGGGGTTCCGTGTTAGTACCGTTGCGGATTTCAAAACCGGCGAAGAGCGGTTTGTCGCCGATTGCTTGCAGTTGCGCCGATGACAACTTCCGGCGAATTAGAAACCATTCTTTCCAGCGTACAGTATCGAGAGTCACATTAACGATTTTGCCTGCCGAATTTTGTAGCAGCAAATCGACTTTAACTTGCGGCGTTGATTTGTCAGTAGCCCACGCCCAGTTATTGCCGTAGAGCCAAAGATTCACGCAGTCAAACGGCATCGGTATCGGCAGCGGCTTCGGTGGTTTAATAATGACAGACGGTGCTTTGGGTTTTTCGGTCGCAGAATTTTCAACCGGCGGCGGACTTCTGTAAGTCAACTTGCCGACGTAATCGCCCCAGAGTTGCTGTTCGCGGCTCAAGACGAAGGACGCTTCGCAGTCAACCGTTTCCGTTGTCCAGCTGGTCAGGTTTTCAAAATCGAAGAACGCCGGACGCGTGTCTTCCGTCCGATTGACATTAACCATTTCGTAAGGACGCTTGCCGATGTTTTCCGCAGTTTCGGCGGCGAAAATAAAGACGGCAGACGAAAACATAAGAACGCAGAAAGAAAAGTGTTTTAACATGGTTCTGTATCCGAAAAGAAAGTGAAACAGGGAATTGAATTACGGTAATGATAACCGGTATAATATGTTTTGCAATAGTTTCACCGTTATGTGTTTTTACGATGTCAGAAATTTACACCGACAGCATTTATAATCACCCTGTTTTGTACGATGTTTTGTTTTCCGTTTCCTGCTCGGCGGAAATGAATTTCCTGCTCGAAATGTTGAACAAACATTGCCGCAGCATCATCGAAACAAAGAAACGGAAAAACAGACCTGTCTCGTTTCTTGAACCCGCTTGCGGAACCGGTCGATTGCTTTGGCGGCTGAAGAAATTGGGATTCGATGCTGCCGGTCTCGATTTGAATCCTCATGCCGTTGATTACTGTAACAAACGTCTTCGGCGGCATGGCTTCGCGTCTGCTGCTGTCATCGGTGATATGGCGGACTTTTCACTCGCAACTTTTTCCCGCCGAAAAAGTCTGCCCTTTGACCTTGCGTTTAACTTCGTCAGTTCGTTTTTGCATTTAACGGAAGAGAAAGACGCTGTATCGCATCTTCATCATGTTGCCGACTGTTTAACGAAAGACGGTTTGTATATCCTCGGTATTCATTTATTACCGAAGGGACGTTCACATTGTCACGAAGAACACTGGCACGTCCGGCATGGAAATTTAACTCTGCAATCCGTTCTCAAAAGAAAATCGCTGGACGAGAAAAAACGGTTGGAGACCGTTGAATTTAAGATAAACGCTTATACTCCGAAAATAAAATATGCCGTTTGCGATACTTTTCCGCTGCGGACTTACTCGCTGCCGCAAATCATGAGACAGTTCACTGATGTAAATCGGTTCGAGATTCTCGAAACCTTTGATTTCAACCTCGATTGTAATGTACTAAGCGATGAGACCGAGGATGTCGTGTTTGTGTTGAAAAAACGGCAGTGATAATTTACAATGCATGTTTTATGATTTTCGTTTTTCTCATTTTTACCGGAGATTTTTTATGAAATACCAATTTCTTGCGTTTATTCTTTCTCTTTTCACCTTAACGGTTTTTGCTCAACAGCAAACTCCGCAGCAAACACAGCCAGCGGACGAAGTTAAAAACATTACCAACATTTGGTTTGTTACTCCCCGCACCGGTTCGCAACATATTGACTTGAGTCAGGACTGGCAACTCGGCTGGCGGGACAGCACCACGAAACAATACTCCGACATCGAAACCGTTCAGGATTGGGTTACCGTGAAGAATCCCGCAAGTGTTCCGCAGCAACTCTTTCAAGCGGGAAAACTGCCCGACCCTTATAAAAATCTGAATATCAAACAGCACAAGTGGGCAGAACAAAAAGTATGGTTTTACAAAAAAGAATTTACGGTAAAAAAACCTGAAAAGGATAGTTTCATCTTCTTAAGTTTTGACGGCGTGGATTACTGGTGCCGGGTTTATCTCAACGGCAAGGTACTCGGCAGACACGAAGGAATGTTCGGGGGACCCGAATTTGAAATCGGTTCGCTGTTGAATTATGACAAACCGAATGAATTGCTGGTGACCGTTTCGTCTGCAAATTACGGCAATCCGAATTATTCTTCCCGCACCCCCGGAATGTTTATCAAGCCGTGGTCAACTTCCGGCGGCAGCGGTGTTGAGCCGTTCTTCACTTTCGGAATGTGGCGGGGAGTCCGGCTAGACATTACAGAAAAAACGCATTTGGAACGTCCATTCATACGGACGGAAACAATTTTGCCGGATAGGTCAGAAGCAACTTTGCTGTTCGAAACCGAAATCATAAGCGGTAATACTTCGCTGCAATACAATCTTCATCCTTGGGGAAATGCTCAACTGTCTGACTTTTCAAGCCCCAATGTTTCGGGAAATCTTTCGCAGGTAAAAACGGAAATCAAAGTACGCTTCACGCACAAAGAACAAGTTATCGAAGAAACATTTCCGGTGGAGATTGCTTCGGGAAGAACTTGGATTAAACACCGTTTCAAGATTAAAAATCCGGCAATTTGGCATATCAACGGTTTGGGCGAAGCAAATCTGTATAAAACGGAAATCGAACTTCTCCTGAATGGAAGAACGGCTGACAAAATAGTGCAGAATATCGGTATCCGAACTATTGACTGGACAGAGTCCGCCGGCAAACGGCTTCATCCGCGCTGGGGCAACTGGCAATGCGTTGTCAACGGCACGCCGGTTTTCCTGAAAGGCGTGAACTGGATGCCTGCCGATACGCTGCTTAATTTGCCGCGTGAAAAATTCCGCTGGCGGCTCAAACTTGCAAAAGATGCCGGTATTCAGATAATCCGTATCTGGGGACCCGGTCATCAGGAAAGCGAGGACTTTTACGACTTTTGCGATGAATTCGGCATAATGGTTTGGCAGGATTTCCCCGTCGGCAATTTCGATACGCCCGACTGGAGTCAGGAAGTATGGGAAGAACAAGTGATGCACACCATTTACCGGTTGCGCAACCGCGCTTCGCTGGCGGTCTGGTGCGGCGGAAATGAATTCAATCCTTACAGTAAGGGCAATACGGCAACTATCGGTGTTTTGGAACGGAATATCCGTTTGTTTGACGGTTCACGTAAATTCCTGCGGACAACGCCGGACGAGGGCTGTATTCACGGCTATCCTGATATGTGTCCAACGTGGTACAAGAAAACCTTTGCCGCATATCCATACGTTGCTGAAACGGGAATACATTCGATGGCTTCACCGTATTGGCTTTCTGAGTACATAAATCCTGAGGAATTGAAAACGGCTTACAAAATGTGGGAAAAGGACTTCAAGGAAACCCACCCGGATGTTACACTGCACTTTGTCGAGTTTGCGCCGTTCCGCGTTCCGAGAATGTTGAGCAGGGCATCGCATATCATTGATTTAACTGCGCCAAGCATTGAGGACTTAACGCTGGCAACACAACTCGGTGGAGTGCATCTTGCAAACAACCTGTCAAAAAATCGGCATGCGGATGATCTACCGGCACACAGATTTCCTTGATCGTTTCGAGAACTTTTGCTTCGTCAATGTTGAGAGCAACTTGAATGACTTTATGCTTCTCGCCGCGACTGAAAGCAAGAATCCGGTGTGCCGGTATGCCACGAAGTTTTGAGGAAAAATTGAAGTATTCGGTAAACTGTCGCTCGAAGTGTTCACGCTGTCGCTGTCGGGTTTCGTCCAGTTTTTTCTTTGCTTCGGCTTTCTTTTTCTTTTTGAGATTGTTCTGCGACTTGACGACGGGCAATCCCTTTTCAGCTTGCTCTTCTTTCAGTTGCTGGAAAAGTTCGGTAACTTCTTGTGACGAGTTTTCCTCCTGCGAGTCAGGGACTGCGTCCTCGACTGGGTTCTCGATACCGTTCTCAACGGTGTTTCCGTTCTCTATATCGATTTCCTCGACTACTTCTTCCGA
>WRCR01000326.1 GCA_009783865.1 Planctomycetaceae bacterium
CGGCGAAAACCTTATGATGTCCTTCATATCTCGTCTTCAAGCCGCGCAGAATTGCAACGGAATCCTCGACATTCGGTTCGTTGACAAACACCGGTTGAAACCGTCTTTCAAGAGCGGCATCCTTTTCGATGTACATCCGATATTCGTCCAGCGTTGTTGCTCCGATACAGCGCAACTCGCCGCGGGACAATGCCGGTTTGAGCAGGTTTGCCGCATCGCTTCCGCCTTCGGCTCTTCCAGTGCCGACCAAGGTATGCAACTCGTCAATGAATAAAATCACTGAACCGGCTGCGTCAATAACCTCTTTCATTACCGCTTTGAGGCGTTCCTCGAATTCACCCCGATACTTTGCGCCGGCGACTAGCAGTCCCATGTCGAGACCGATAACACGTTTGTTTTTCAGGGACTCCGGTACATCGCCGTCGGCGATTCGCAGTGCAAGTCCTTCGGCGATTGCCGTTTTCCCGACACCGGGTTCGCCGATTAAAACCGGATTGTTTTTCGTTCGGCGGGAAAGAACTTGAATCACACGCCGGATTTCGCTGTCGCGTCCGATGACGGGGTCAAGTTTTCCGCGCTTTGCACGTTCAACGAGGTCAATACCGTATCGGGCAAGTGCTTGTAATTTCGAATCGGGGTCTTCGTAAGAATTACTCATAATTGTTGTAAATGACGCTAAGAGAGCAAAAAGGGTTCTAATCTCTCTCCATCTCGTCAATATAACGGCGGAGACGGTCCAGTTCATCCTCGACAGAACGAAGTTTTAATAAAATTCCGACCCGCTTTATCAATTCGTGACGATTGACCGGCTTGCTCAAATAATCATCGCAGCCCGCTTTTACTGCTCTGTCCACGTCGCCGAGTTCATTCAAGGCAGTGACCATCAAAATCATGATGTTTTTTGTTTTTGGATTGCCCTTCAACTTTTCGCAGACCTCGAAGCCGCTGAATTTCGGCATCATGATATCCAACAGAATCAAGTCCGGCAAAAAGGCATCCGTTTTTGACAGCGTCTCCGCACCGTCAGCCGCCGTTGCGATGTCATAATCGAAGTCGGCAAGATACGCTTCCAGCAGTTCTACGTTGGCGATGTTGTCATCAGCAATAAGGATTTTACGGCGCGCTGGGATGTTATCACCAGCGGCGGGAATTTTACGGGGCATAATCGGCAAAAAAATTAAAAATCATTCAAACCCGTGATATAAGTATGGCAGTGCGGGCAAATGTGATAGCCCATGTCAATTTCCCTTTCGCAGTTAGGACAAACCTTGAGGGACGGAAGCACAGCAGAAGACGAGGACGCACTTCCGCTGACACTGCCGGCTCTTTTCGAATTTCCTGCTGACGAAATCACCGGTTTCGGAGGAGTGATTTTCTTTCCAGTCAGTTTTTGATTGGGAAAATTCGCATCTCCGAGAATGGACATTACTGCGCTGTCGGAAACAACTGCTCCTTTCACAGGAATACGCACAGCGGTTTTACATTTGGGGCATTTCCCCGTTTTTCCGGCATTGTCCTCATTGGCAGTCAAATGATGCCCATTGGGACACACAAGTTCTATCGGCACGGCAACGCTCCTTCCATACTGTTTCTGTCGGACAGAAATCCAGAATCATTGTTTTGGAAGCATCATTTCGAAGCACGGTACAAAAGCATTATAACACATTTAACACCGAAAAAGGAACGATGTAAGCGTCAAATTGGTAAACTTTCTCGAAATTTTTGAAAAATTTTCCATTTGTTCACGCGGTCGCGGCTAATATGGGGAATTTGTGAGGAACAAGCGGAGGACTAAAGTCCCCGCCTATTTAGTCGGCTCTCATCTGATTTGCTGCTTGAATTCCTTCCATTGCGGATTGTTCGGCTCCGCCTGAATAAGTTTGTCAACAGCCAGCGCGGCATCTTTTCGATTGCCGTCCTGAATATGAAGCACCGCCAGCGAATATAAAAACGCAATGTTTTTCGGTTCGATTTTCAATGCCGCTTCCAACTCCGGCAGTGCTTCCTTTCGTCTTTCCAACTGCATTAACAACAGCGCAAAGTTATAATGTATGCGCGGGTTGTCAGGACGAAATTTAACGGCGTTTCGCAACGCTTCTTCCGCATTTTTCAGATTGCCGGTCTCTGCCGACAACAAGCCGAGCGAGTACCAAACATCGCCGTTCTGCGGTTCGAGTTGCAGCACCTTGCGAAACTGTTCCTCCGCTTCTTTTGTTTCACCGCGCTCATTGTAAATCATTGCAAGATTGATTCTCGACGGCGTGAACTCCGGTTCGACTTTAATCGACTGCAAGTATAACTCCAGCGGTCTTGCCGTTAATTTTTTCATGTAATCATTGCGGATTTTCAATGCTTCGTTCATTGCCGCATTATCAGTGGGCGGTTTCTGCTGCAATTCCTGCACCGCTGCGGCATACCAATTTTCAAGTTGCCGCCGTTTCGAGGCGTAAATATCATACTCGAACACTGCTTCGTTCAGATACGCTGCCGCTTGGTCGTTCACCGCAGCGCAGGTTTTCTTGAAATCAACAGCCGCTCTAATGAAAGCGGCTTTGACTTTTTCGTCCGTCAACCGTTCTGAAACATCCGCCAAGAGACGCACTGTTTCGATTCGGATTGCCCGCAAGTCGTCATTCAATAACGGTGTTAGAAGCCGGATTCTTTCGCCGCCGTCAAGCCGCGATGTCGTTTCGACTGCCGCTAACCGGACTAATGAACAGCGGTCATTTAACAACGCCGCTATGTCCAACGCCTTGTTGTCAAAGTGATTCAAGCGTCCTAATAACAACAGTGCCGACGCTCTGATAATATCACGATGATGCTGATTGCTTTTGTCGTTAATTACTTCCGCAAGCAGTCCGGCTGCATTCAGCGCATTGTTTCTTGCTGCATTGATTGCGGCTGCATAATGTTTCGATAACAACTGCGCCTGATTATAACCGACATTTTCGTTCCGTTTTTTTGCGTACCATTTTTCAACAAGAGCGTCAGCCCAGTCGAGCGTTTCGCCTTTCTTTCTGTCTTGATGACAAAGCGTGCAGGAATTCGGCACCGCTGCAACTTTCGTCAATGCGGGACTCGGCTTGCGGATGCTGTGGTCTCGGCGCGGGTCATTCACCATATAAACGCTTTGCGGAAAATGACACTCAACGCACTGCGTTCCGGGCTTGGACTTGTCAGGGTGAAAATGATGTTCTACCACATCATAAATCGAAGGTGTGTGACATTGCGTACATAAACGGTTACCTTCGTATTTCAATTTGAGCGAATGACTTTCGTGGCAATTAGCACAACTGACACCGCGGGAATGCATTTTCGATTGCAAAAACGAACCGACTTCAAACGCTTCTTCGAGAAGTTGTCCGTCGGGATAATAAATGTCTCTGTCCTGCATTTCGGGAACAAAATAATCCAAGTACGGTTTCTCCGGCGGATTTTTTCCTTCTTTCAATACCCGTCGTCTTGTGTGACAGAAAGCGCAGTTCCCGACCGACTCCTCGGCACTATGCTCGGAAAGTACTTTTATGCCGAGCGGTATCTTCTTTTCAACATCCCATTTTTTCGTGAAGTTGTGTTTCCTTGCGGTTTCGCTGTGTTCTTTGCAATCACCATGACAGGCAGCGCAGCCGACGGCGAATTCCGAAAAGGTTGACGAATATGAAAGTTTCTGCGGGTCGAAGTTCTTTTTGAAATCCGTTGTATGACAATCGGCGCACATATAATTCCAGTTCTGCGGGTTCTTGCTCCAATGCAGCGGGTCGTCTTTCGGAATTTGCTCTTTCGGATAAAGATGATGCCAGCGTTGATTTACTGTATCCCACGCAACGGGCAAACATTGAATACGCCCTTTTTCGGTCTCGACAAGATACTGCTGCAAGGGACGGTATCCCAGCGTGTATTTTATTTCAAAAACGCCGAGGTCGGTTTCTACTTTGTATTTTTCGTCTTCTTTGAAGAACCGAAATGATTGACACCGTTTCGGGACTTTATCTTCAGCGATTTTTTTCTCTTCGATGAGTTGCCGGATTTTATTGATGATTCTTGCCTGCGCACCGGTGATGTCGGTCGGACGGTTCACGACGAGCGATTTTCGATAAGCGGTTTCTTCGTCAAATTCCTTTCGCTGCGTTTCGTTCATTGCTTTGAGCAGTTTATCTTTGACGCTTTCCGGCGCGTCAAAACAAGCGAGAGCAAAGTCATCGAAACACGGTTCAATCGGCGGTTGAAATTTGTTTCCTCTTGTATTATACGGCGGAGAATTGGTTAAATCGGTTTTATATTCACGAAGATAATAAGCAGCGGGCGGCAGTTGAAAGATTTCATGCACGATGATTTTGACGGTGTCGTCATCGAAAGCCGCTATATCGGTGAAGCCGATGTGCCGGAACGGAACGCCGGAAAATTTCCCGCGGACGGTTTTGTCCGTTGCGTGATTCATCGCTTTGGAATGGTCGCTGTTTTGCCAATCGGTACATTCTTTCTGATGACATTCGGCGCAGGAAGCGGAGTCCGCACCTGACGTATATGAAACAAATACCGCCGAAAACAGTAAAATTACGATTGAGATTAAAATTGTATTTTGCATGTTGGTATTAAGTCAAGGCAGCATATCCCAAATTTTGCAAACCATATCTTCGTTTATGATACGTTGGGGCGACTCTGAACCTTGTTGCGTTTCCGGTTATTCCTGAAACGCTGCTGCCGGCGTTTCTTCCACGATGTCGCGGCAAACGCGGAAACCGATGATGCTGGAAATCGCCTCCGGCGGACTGCTGTTGCGGTATGCACAGCGGGTCGCTTCCGCACCGAATTGCCAGGCACCGCCGCGTAAAACTTTTGCTGCGCCGTCCTCGGGACCCTGCGGATTTTCCTCCTCTTCGCTGCACTTCTCGTAATAAAATTCTCCGTACCAGTCGAAACACCATTCCATGACGTTGCCGTGCATATC
>WRCR01000327.1 GCA_009783865.1 Planctomycetaceae bacterium
AACTACTGATTATATAATCATGTATGATTTCGTTCTTCAATTAGGTATTATCGGACCGGCTTTGTTAATTGCCGTTGGAATGGCTATTCTGTTCTTAGGCGGTGAAACCCTGTTGCAGGGTGCCAGCCGATTGGCAGTCGCAGCGAAGATACCGCCCATCGTTGTGGGACTAACCATTGTCGCCTTCATTACGAGTACACCCGAACTTGCCATTTCTATCAGTGCCACCATGGAAGGCAAGCCGGATATTGCCGTCGGAAATATCGTCGGAAGCAATATCTGCAACATTGCCCTGATTCTCGGCGTTGCAGCAGTATTGAGTCCAATCCCGATTGCCGTATGTTCGACGCTGATTCGGCGGGAGATTCCCCTGATGATAGCCGTGTCGGGTCTTGTGTTCCTGCTGGCAGTTCTAGGTTCCGGCACACGGGAACACGGAATACTTTTCCCTTGGATGGGTGCTTTAATGTTTATCATGCTGATTGGCTTCACGGCTTGGACGGTATTTGAAGTCCGCCGCCATCGAACAGAAAACGAGGTTTATGCCCACGACTTGGAAGAGGAAGTCCTGCCGGATGCCGAAAATTCATACGCCAAAGTTAGCGGCTGGAAAAACATCGGAATCAATCTCGCCTTGATTGCCGTCGGACTTGCTATGCTGGTAGCCGGTGCCGACATGATGGTTCAAGGAAGCGTCAAAATAGCCCAAATGATGGAAGTGAGTGAACTGATTATCGCTCTGACGATACTGGCGATTGGGACCTCGCTGCCGGAATTGATGATTTCCACTATGGCGGCGTTGAAAGGCAAGTCGGATATTGCCGTCGGAAACATTGTCGGTACAAACATTTTCAACATTCTGGGCGTTTTGGGAATCGCAACAATATTTTCCGGCGGAAACGCAGTCGGCGGCTTGCTGGTCTCGAAAAGGGTACTGCACTTCGACATGCCGGTTATGATTCTCATGACGCTGTTTTGCATCGTGATATGTTTTACCGGACGGCGCATCACACGCGGAGAAGGCATTTTCCTGCTGATTTGCTATGCAGCGTATTTGGCTGCTCTGTGTGTTTTAGATGGTTATAGCACCCCGTCTTAGAGATGGGGGCTAAACGAAACCAAAACTGCTCTGGATTTTTTTCCGAAAAATCATCATAATACGCCGGTTTTTGTGTTAAATCTTCAAACAACTGATGAGATATTCACCGGCTGTATCCGTTTTTGCGTATTCGATATTTGCGGTATTCCTTTTCGTGATGCCGCAAGTACTTGCAGTACGGACTTTTGCCGCCGAAGAAATACCGCCGCAGATTCTCATCCAAGGCGAATTTCGAGACGGCATTGACGTTTTTGCTCCGCAGGCAGCGGTTTCGCTTGACGTTAACATAGTTGATTTTCCCGCAGGTACCGTTTTGCCGCAGGGTACAAAACCGGCGATACTGAAGGTTGTCGTTCAACAGAGTGCGAAACAAAACTCCAGCAAACCGGAAAGTGAACCCGAAAAGAGCAGTAATTTTTCACTGCCGGTCAACATACCGAGTATTACCGCCGGACGCAAAACTGCCAATCCGGTTTCTCCATCGTTTTTTGAGTATGAGATTTCCGTAGTTTTAAGTGAAAAAATGCCGTTGGTTCCTATTGCATTTCACCTGCCGGAAACCGAGGGCGTTTATGATGTTATTCTAACACTGCATCACAAAACGGAAAACCACACACTAACAAATTCATTTCGGCAGTTGCATAGACCGCTCAAGCGTTCTGACAACGGCATCCTTGCGCAGAGTACTTTTCAATGCGTTGTTTTTGATTCACGAAAGAGCGGCAGCACCCCGAAAAAGATACAGGAATTAGCCGCTGCTGATTTAACCGATACCTTCATGGTCGATACAATCGCAGGAAAAGACGGCTTGCCGCCGTCTAGACGCTGGGCTCTTGTTCCGACGCTGCCGAAGGTAGGCAATCTGTCCGGCATTTTAACGCCGGAGATGCTGCGGCGTTCCGGCACATCAAACGAAAAACAACCGGCGAAAGAACTGGATTTGCCGCTCGGTGAACTGTCGCGAAGTGTTTCACATTTCCTTGAGCAATACGCCGAAAAACCGGATAGTCATTATTTCAGCGGCGGCGGACATACCGGAGAAATCACCGTTGTTTTTTCCGATGCAGACGGCAAGCCGTCATCGAAATCGATGACATTAACCAAGATAGGACCGGTTGATTCTGACGGCACAGAAGCGTGGAAAGCATTTCCTCTGCACATCAAAGAAACCGATGTGCCGCATCTGCTGGAAATTGAATATCCGGCGCAAACCCCGTCTTCACTCGGCGTGTGTGTCTTTGAGTTGCCTAATGCGGCGGACGGTATAACGGTGCCGCCTGTTTTGCTCAACTATAATTTCTGCTTGAACGATGAAGTAATACCGCGATTCAAAATATCCGCCGACAATCCGGTATTGTCTCACAAGGTTATATTCTATCCGAAAACAAAACATCCGGTACTGCTGCTGTCCAACCGGAGCAAAAAGGACCTGGCGTGTTTTGGACGCATTTCCGTTTCCCGAATTACGGAAGAGCCGGATACGACACTCTCAAATCATCAGAGCAGAGTAATTCCGCTTCCCGGTGCTTCATTGCCGGAAAGTCAGGATAATAAATCAGACGGTGATAAATTTGAAAGGAAAGTACCGCGCCGTTTGTTTGCGGCTTATCTTCACCAATTGGACCTCTCGAAATTTTTCATGAGAAACGTTCCGGCGGTACATTCCAATTACCCGAACGAGACGTTTTTTCCGGCGGACTGGAACGCTTTCTACAACGGAACACTGCAACTGACTGACCTGCTAAAGCGGAACGGTTACAACGGCATCATGTTTAATGCGTGTTCGAGGCATGCCGTTTTATACCGTTCCGTTATACTTCATTACGGTTCAAAAGAACATGTCGGCGGCGCGCAAACGTCAACGAAAGATGCTTTGAAGTTAGCGGCACAAATGTTTGAGCGGGAAAGGATAACCTTCATTCCTTCCGTTGACTTCAATATGCTGCTGCCAAGTATAGAAAACAAGATTCACTACGAACCGGAGTTGGCGAAACAATTACTCGCTCCCGACAGCACCGCCGCAAAAACGAAGGTTGGTATGAACGGCGAAAGATATAATCTGCTTCATCCGCTGGTTCAGGAAGCGATGCTCAACGTTCTTTCGGAATTGGCGACGCGCTGTGCCGAGTATAAATCGTTTGCCGGTGTTGCCGTTATTTTATCGCCGGATGGATATGCGGCACTTTCCAATCCAAAGGACGGTTTAGATACGGAAACGCTGCGCCGCTTTCAGGAAGACAGCGGGATTACCTTGCCGAAGGAATTACTTTCATCTGTTGATGTACCGGCAGCGGTACAATATTATTTTCAAGCAACACCGCAAGTGCATGAAAGTTGGCAGCGGTGGCGTTGCAAACAAGTTGCCGATTTTTACAGCAGAGCCGCCGATGTGTTAGTTGCTGTTCGACCGGATGCTCGATTGTACTTCGCAAACGGAACAATTCTTGACCGGCATGAAAACGGAATACTGCTTGAGCGGCAGGAAATCGGTCAGTATTGTCTTCCGTCTTTGTTTGTCGGCAATCCGCTGCCGCAGATTTTTCAGTTACTCGGCTTTGATTTGGTGCGAAATGCTCTTCCGCCGACAGTTTCGATGATGCAGCCGGAACGTGTTGCGTCTTCGGATATTTCGGATAATGCCTTCATGTATCAACTTTTTGATTCACCGGACTTTACTAAATTTCGCAAACAAAACACGGCGCAACAAAGCGATTTTGAGTCCCCGGTATTATTTTTTCACGAAACGGAAAACGACCGGAACGTTGTTCTTTCGGCAGAACAAGCGCGCAAGCGTTTCGTGCGGCATTTAGCCCAATCGGATATTCCGATGCTGTTTTCCGGCGGCAGCAGCATTGTACCGCTTTCCGATTCAACAACGGCGGAGTTTGCCGAGGCGTTTCAACAACTGCCGATGATTCCCTTTCTAACATTCAGCAAACCGGATGCGCCGGAAGAAACAATTCAGCCGATTGTAATACGTTATGCTAATGCTCCAGATGGTTATTACGTCTATCTGTTGAACAATGCGCCGTTTCCGGTGAAAGCGAATTTACTCTTGCGCTGTTCCGAACCGGCGTTCCAAGAACTTTCCGGCAAACGTTCTTTACCGGCAATGGAAGCGTCCGGCGGGAAATATCTCTGGAAGGTAGAATTATCTCCGTATGATTTCGCTGCTGTCCGGTTTAACGGAAATGACGCTGCAATAGAAAATGCAGCGGCGGAATGTCCCGAAGATATTTGCGGACCAAACGGAACACTGCGGCGGACTATCAACCTTCTCGGCGAATGTATCAAGAAAGCGCAGCAGGGAAGAGTGTGGAACAAACTCGAAAATCCGAATTGTGAACCCCTCGATAACAATTCCAACGCAATAGTCGGCTGGGAATTATCGGCACCCGGCAGCGCAGCATTATTGCTGGACACCGTCAACAAAGTGAGCGGATTGTCGAGTATCCAATTCAGCAAAGGCGATGCCGCAGAACCGGCGGCATTATACAGTAATGTTTTTCCGGCACCGCAAACCGGCCGGCTTTTCGTTTCTCTGAATCTAGGAATGGCAGGAACCGCTGCACCGCTGCAAGTTGTTTTGAGCGGCAAGAGTTCCGGCAAACAATTCGTCCAAACCTTTCCGCTCAACACCGCTGCACTATTTCCCAAATCCGAAGCGGGCAGAGTACAATGGCAGCCGCTTACCATTCCTTTTTACCGCCTGCCGATGAACGGTATTGAGGACTTGCGTGTCGGCTTTGTACTTGCACAATCCGGCACGATATGGATTGACAACGTCGTTCTCTACGATTTATCGTTTTCAAA
>WRCR01000328.1 GCA_009783865.1 Planctomycetaceae bacterium
AAAAAAGAAATTTTCAAAAAATTATGGTTTTCCCATAACCCCCTATTGACATTATGGGAAAAGCATAATACAATATATCCCGCTGCGTTGGTGTTGCGGGAATTACAATCAGATATTCGAAGACCCGTGTCTTCCGCAATTCAACGTAGCAGTTAGTAGCGGACACGGGTTTTTCGTTATGGATAACAGGAAAGAATTTAGTCTTCTGGAGGTTATGTTTTTAATATTTGGCGCACTATTGGGTGCGGCTATCGGAATAATTTTAGCAAAGATATTTTAAAGAAAGTTGACATGAACAGTTTTTCAATACGGGAGCAATACTTTAAAGCCGAACGGGACGCAGAGCGGCGTATGAATAATTGCCTAGTGAAAAGCCGCCGCCGTCAATCTTGCGACAATCAGACGGACATCCCCGTCGTCCTTAATGGAGTCGAAGGACTCGGCGAGGATGTAGGCGGTATCAAGGAAACAGAGCCCTTTCCAAGTGATGCGGAATCGGAAAGCACCTTCAGTAGCGTCAATTTCCCTTGCAAGACCGGCTTCGCAGAGAAGTGGAATCATTGCGTCAAATTCCTCAACAACTCCATCAGGATAGTCAGCCGAACCTTGCACTGCTTGTCGTGTACGGACTATTTCAAGAATTTCTCTTGCCGTGTTAATCCTAGCAAAAGCGGCTTGAGTGCCAAACAATGATACCGCCTTTCGGCAAACCGCCTTTTGCTTTTAACTTTCGGATTGCGTCGCGGGCTTGTGTCAGCGAACCAAACGGTGAGTTCTCCGAACCGCTGTTCTCCGCTTTACCTTGCGGTGAAACGTAAAATGGTATTGTCATCGCATATGGACTATCCCAACTCCGTAGTACCGGCGATACCGATACCAGTTTCGGCTTTTCCCAAGCGGATTGAAAAAGTTGTTTCCGTTGTTTCTGATAATTCTTATACAAGTCCGTTAAGTCGGACGATAAGTTTTTTTCTGTCAATGTCGCGTCGATAATTTCTGCTTCTTTTGATTTTAAGTTGTCCCAATGTTTTTTTGCGTCGCCGGTTTTGCCTTCAGTAAAGAGGGCTTCGGCATAACATTTTTCGACAGCGAATGTATTTTTTATCATACCGGAATCAAGAATTAGCCGATACACTTTGCTTGATGCGGCGGCAAGCGGTGTGTTATCGTTACTTGAAAACCGGTGAATCAACGCCGCTCTCTGTTCCTGCCGCAGAGATGGTTCTTCAAGCAGTTCAGCGGCAAGCCGCAACGCCTGCGTTTGATTACCGGACATAGCGGCTAATTCAATCTGCAATTTCTGAAACAGAAATTTGTACTCGGCGTTGATATCTCCTTTCAATAATTCCTGAACGGCGTACAAAGCGACGGGATAATCCTTCTTCATAACGGACTCGACCACACCGCTATAAAGTTGCGCCGTCTGCTGCGGCAGTTTCGACTGCATCGCTGCATGCTGAATAATTGTTTCCGGCGGCAGAGCGGTTTGATAAACGGCGACTTCCGCAACATCCATTTTTACTGAACCGACACCGGCGTTGTTGAAACCGATTCGGAATCCCCAACTTCCGTCAGTGAAATCACCGCTGTAATCAAGAGTACCGTACAACAAGCCGTCAACGTAAAGCAGCATATATTCGCCGTCCCAAACGGCGGTAATGTGCTGCCAAATATGATTCGGCAGCGGCGAACTGCCGTCAAGATTGCGGGACTTTTCGTTGGTGGGTCTGCCGATACTGAATGTTAGATTGCGGCGCGCATCATCGGTTGTCAAACGGAAACCATTGTCCCAGCCGTTGCCGAAACCGAAGAGCGTCCCGTTGCGCGTTCCGCTGTTGCCGAACTCCGTTCCTTGACCGAGTTTCCTAATCCGCATTTCAACGGTGAAGGATTTGTTGACCGCAAACTTCGGTGCTTCAAAATAACCGGCATCAAGACGGACTGCTTTCACGGCTGGAGTTGCTCCGTAAAAGTCCGCCGAAGTCACTTCAAACGGTTTGTTCGTATTATACTTCAAGTCGGTTTTTTCGCCGTCTGGTTTCACGGCAAGATTTTTAACGGTCTTTGTTTCCGCAACGCTGTCATCGAAAAGATAATAGCGGATAAGTCCGTTCTGCTGTTTAACGGTTTCGATATGCCGCTGCCAGTCCTGCGCATTAGCATAGACGGCAGCAAAAACGAAAAGAAAAAAGAAGGACGATGTGAAGTGTTTCATAGCGGTAAAAAATTCTAGGGGGTTTTTATTTCAACTTTATACACCCGAAACGATTTATTTTCATAAACGGTTTTCAAGGACTGCAACTGCGGCAGGTCAGGATACGAAGTGCAAACAATATAATCGAAACGGTATTTCTTTTGAAGACGTTCAATGTCTTCGTCATTTTTCCACCAGAGATTTACCGTCAAAGAGCGGTCGCGCAATTCCGGTTTGTCAATATCGAAAAGTTCCTTCATCGTTTCATGCCATTTAACAATACTAGCGGCATCCTGCGGGACATCTTTCCACAGACCGGTATCGCTGCGCTTGGCAAACCACTTGAAAGTTGCCGCTTCACGCGGAACCCAGAATTTAGCGTCCGGCGGAGTGTTTTCCTCATCGGCAATCCAACCGCAAACGTCACGCCAGTAATACGCCGTTTCAGGATAATCGGACTCAATGCGGGAATATGAAAAACGCGTCCGCAAATCCGCCCAATGTTTTAAAGATAAAAACGGTGCGTAAAATAAAACCGCAGTGTAAATTAAAAACAACGCAAGCGGTTTGTGTTTCGGCATCGTTCCGCTTTTAACGAGGACGAAACAAAACAGCAGCGTCAAGAGCCAAGGGATTCCGAGTTCCGGTGTCCGCCATGAAAAAAAGAACAAACCGAAAATCAAATAATCGAAAAATATAAAAACCATGAAGGCAGACAGCAGACGGCAGACGGCAGACGGCAGAATGTTCGTAATATCTGTTTTTAACTGTCGCAGGATTTTCAAGAATGCCCACGTTGCACCAAGTGCAACGCCCATTGGAACGGCAAGGTCGGACAAACGAAACCAATAGAACCGTAAAATTTCCGCTGCGAGAACTTTATTGCTCTGCAAACCGAAAGAGACCGCTAAACCGAACATTGCAAGCAGCAGTGCGGCGTACACAAAGCGGTTAAACCGCTTATGCCGCTGCAATTTATTACTGAAACGAAACGCCGCAAACCAAAGAATCGTCAACAGCGCAAATCGTGCGGGAAAAGTCCACGGCAGTTGAGCAGGCGACAAATGATGATAAAGCCGGTCGAAAACATAAATCTGCCGGGCTTGCAAAATTATATCTTTCGGAGTACCAACATCGAGAAGCAGCGCGGGAATCAAGCCGAAAAGCGATAAACCGCCGCCGATGATTAACGCTGCAATTTCACCGATTTGCGGAAGAACAAAACGTCCATTTTTTTTCTCAAATATGCGGACGAAAAGACAGGCAAGAACCGCCCAGCCGCCGGTTAGAACATGAAAGGCGGATGCAGCACCGAGTAAGAGCCAGCATCGATTCCATTTTCCGCGCAGCATCGAATCGATTCCGAGAAACATTAGCGGAAAGGCGAAACATTTTGCTTCAACGCCGCCGAGAAACCATTCGCCTGCCATGTTGAATGAATTGACGTAATATGCCATTGCAACGGCGGAAGCAATCGAGGCATAGCGGATTGGAACAAGAGTGAAAGAAAAACGCTGCCAACTGAACGCAAGAAGCAGCCAGACGGCAAACCGTCCGATGTAAGCCATTGCTTCCTGCGCAAAGAAAAACGAAAGCCAGCCGAAAGTGAAATAAAACGCTAAATGTGAGTCCTTTGAATTGAGAAAATCATCATGCGGAATATAATCGGGATTCCAGTAATGAATTGCTTTACCGATGTAGTGTGCTTCGTTGGAATCCGGTACTGCCCAATTCGCAGCGATATAAAAGACGGCAAACACCGCTGCGAATTCGAGGAAGTACCGATAATGGTTTCGATAATAGGCGAGGATACTGTTCATGACAACAAGCCCTTATTGTTCTCTAATGACAACAATGCGGTCAACATACGCGGCATCAATTTCACCGGCGGGACGCTGCGGCGGTGAAGCGTGGAAGTACTGACGCTGTTGCAGCGGATGTACTCCCAAGTCAATCCAGCGGTATTCCAAACCCCGAATCTCCGCAACGGCAGGTGTTTTCAATGTAACGCTTTTGTTGTTTTTGCCGTCATAAACACCGACATTCATTGCTTTGCCTTCGATGCCTTCTTTGGCATCGCAGCGGACTGCCGCATATACCCGGTACTGCGGTATATCTTTTGCTTCACCAATCGGTGTCAAATCCTGCAATGAATTATCGAAATCGTAACAAACTTCTCTTCGCTGCGGATTATCGAGCATCTTGACGGCGCGTTTGTTAGATGCCTTTTCATCAGTGACGGTAAATATCGTCTTACCGAAAGACCAGGAACGAAACTCGGCGTTCTGAACTTCGAGCCAACTCGTCTTCGGCAGGTCTTTGCAAAACTCCGGCGGCGGAGCAGGAATGAACTTCGCCCGCATATCCGCTTCGAATTCCTCAAACTGTTTTGGTGTGTCGTATTCCCGATATGCTTGAACGTTGTGTTTCTTACAAATATCGAAGAAAAAATCAAGAATTTCTTTTGTCTCCTCTGAATCTATTGCGTCATTGTAGAGAATCGCACGTTTTTGCTGAAACGAATGAAACTCCTTTAGCAATACGAGTAAGAGTGGTATCATTTCGCGTTCCCATCGCTCGGAAAATATCTTGTAGTCGGCAAGAGACATAGCCCCTGTATTGGTGCCAACTTTACCATTGAAACTAAGGGCAACAAGGGCACGAAAATTTGCTTTTGCTTCACTCCACGTCTCAAAATCCAGCCAATCATTGGTCGA
>WRCR01000329.1 GCA_009783865.1 Planctomycetaceae bacterium
GCCAGCACGCCTCCCTCCATTAGAAAAATCCGGTCACTCGTTGCGTCAATGTACTCGCCATTATGCTCAATTTGCAGGATGGTTTTGCCCTCTTGCCTCAACAATTTTACCAAATCGGTGATTTTTATCAAGTTATCCTTGTCGATTCCCGCGACCGGCTCGTCGATGAGTAGCAAATCGGCATTGTTGGCAATGCAGCAACCGATGGTCAGCAGTTTCTGCTGTCCGTAAGAGATTTCGCCTGCCAATTCACTGCGTTTTTCCCGTAAAGATACCTTTTCAAGGATTTCCGTTGCCCGGTTTTCCTGTTCTTTTGTCGGATAGGCGAACCGCTTCGTTTCCAATGCCAGCAGGACATTTTCATAGACGGTCATCTGCGTCGCCAACCGCAAATCCTGAAATGTCCGTCCGATACCCAAACGATTCAGGCGAAAAGGGGTGAATTTTGCGATTCGCTTGCCTTTGAACTCGACGGTGCCTTTCGTCGGTGCAAGAAATCCGGAAATGATGTTTATCAACGTACTTTTCCCCGATCCGTTGCCGCCTTTGAGCGTACAGACTGTTCCCTTTTCCAAACGGAGGTCAACTCCATTCAGAACGCAGACATCGCCGAACGATTTGTGTATTCCCTTTAACTCTAGCATTTATATTGAAAAACAGTTTAATGTTGCAGGCTGGATACATTCTATCATTAGATTTTTGTACTGTCAAGAATTCGAAGAAAAATGGTCTGGTTTCGCAGATTCAGCATCGATTACTTCTTGTGGCGTTTAGGCATTCGGTCGGATAGCGAAAATTACTTGCTATCCTTATCGGCAAAAAAAGCAAACGCCTGCATGACGCTGTTGCTGATGGAATAGATACAAAAGGGTTGGGGTAATGTTATGAAATATATTGTGGTGTCTCGTTGACCTTGTTTTGATTAAATCAGAGTGGCGATGCGCAAGCAACGCCAAATCTATCGAGAAGGCGTTGAACGTGGCAACTCACGCCGCTGATTCTGATTACGCTGACTGTCTTGACCGGGGCGCCATGAATCCGTCCCCGGTCTGGGCGAACCTTGACCGGGAGGAACGGCAGCAGGTCTGGACATATTTGGGTTGTTGCCAGTCCCCGCAACGCCTCCGGCACGGATAATTTCAATCTTCTCCACGTCGGCAGTGATAGAATTGTTATCAGACCGTAAGTTTTTGAACCACACTCTGGTGCGATATCTGTCCTTGTTGTTCACAAGTTCTCCGATGCTGGGAGTGTTTCCGCGTATGGAAATATTAAATCCTCTCCAATCCGAATTACTGCCCGTAACTTTGACATCCTGCATGGGAAATGTGATATTTCCGGTTGCGGCATGTTTCATGCTCGTGTCAATCGACATTGTAAAACCGCTGTTGCCGCCGCCGAAATTTTCTGAATTACCAACTGAATAAGTATAATCGCAGAAGAATGTCTTTGCGGCAATTGCTGCCAGTTCCTTCGTGATTGCCGCTTTTGCCTGACTGATGTCTGCTTCGGCTCTCGCTATAGCAGCATCGTCAAATTTATTGACTTGACTGCGATTCACGTTTGCTCTGCTCAATCCGTCTTTTAGTAAAGAAGTTCCATAAGTTACGAAATTGCGCAGATTATTTTCATACCATCCGTCTTTAAATCCGCACCTTTGAAATTCCGCTTTCAAATCAACAGCACCGCCTATCGGCGTATCGGGTCTCATACCAACATCAATGTCTGCTCCTCTCAACGGAGTTGCAGCACTCGTTGATGCCGCCGGTCTTGGTATCGCCATCAATTGATTATTCATAGCCCATTTCTTCATTGCCGGTTCAACCCAACTTCGGTCGTCAGATACTGCCGGCGGTTTGTTCCCGACGGCAGCATTTAATTCAAGTTTAATTTCCGGCGGAGCTTTCCCCGCAGCAATTCTGGGGTGACGGTGTATAGAGAACTCCATTTTGCTTGTAAATTGAATGTTAATGATGGTGTTTTCATTCATTATGTTCCAAACATTTTCAGTTGCATCTCTCTGCATCTTATTGATGGGATTTACAAGTTGGATATATGCATCCAAATTGGGCAGCGTAGCATTGCTAATTTCTCCCGTAAAGGTTTGTGATACTTCTAAAGTATTAAATTTACCGGAAAAAGAACGTCTAACTGGTCCCTTAGTGGGACGAAATCTAACCACTCCCTTGACATTATTTGGGTCATCACCTTCCTCAAATTCGACTGTAACATCACATTGTCCGCCGAAAGCATTGAACTTTCCGTCATATGTCATTTTCGGACTGCAAAATTTATCAAAATCGTCTTTTTGCTTTATCAGTTTCTCCAGAAAATCAACAAGATTCGTGATGAGCGTTTTGACGGCTTTCTTTGTTTCCGGTTCATCGAGTTTATATGCGTTGTCGGGCAACTGCGAATCCCGAAGTAAGCTGTCTTCAGGAATATCACCGATTCGTCCGCTGTTCGGTTTCAGTTTCCAACTTTCGTCGTCGGATTTAGTCATTTCGAGTGTTCCTGTCAGAACAACTTCTTCGCCGCTCTGACGAACGAGTTCATAAAACTCGACTTGCTTCAATATCCCCTCGGCAATTACTTTTTTGAAAGTATCGGCAATTTTCCATTTGTCAACTTTCTGCCGGATGACATCAGCGGGAAGTTCCAATTTTTCCAAGACGGTTTTCTTATCAATGGGAGCCGATTTATAGAGTTTTTCCGTTGTTTGTGTTTTTACGGTGAACTTTATCGGGGCGGTATCGGGCTTCTTTTTCTCTTCAAATTTGTCAGTGATTGTCAAGTACGGTTTACCGGCAACGAGATTTTTGATATTCTCTTCTATTGCCGAATTGAAAAATGCTTCTGCGTTTTCGATATAATAAATTTCCCATGCCTTATCAAATCTTTTTATAAAATCCTCTCTGTCCCGTATGATTGCCAGAATGGCTTGTTTTGTTTTTGGATCTTCAAGTTTGCCGACATCATTCGACAACTTGGATTCTGGGACAAAATCGTCTCCAAATGGAGGCGGATTGACCGGAAGATAGTCCTTCTGCCAGTCCGCATTACCGTCTTTGCTCAGTTCGATACTTCCTGTTACGGTGAATTTTTCGCCTTCTGGAACAAGGACTTTATAAAACCGAAACTGCGCCGCATCTTTGGGAACGGCACTGCGTAGTTCTTCGGTTTGGTACTTCGCCGGCAGTCCGTCAAATTTTTCCTTTGCTGCATTGAATTCTCCGTCGCGGAGGTTGGTGATTTTCAGTTCCCGCAGTCCATTTTCGTTACTAACAGATTGGTAGAGTTTTTCCGGTGTTTTGGCAACCGCTGTGAATTCTCCCGAAGCAAATCGGAGTTCCTTGGACTTGCTCCAGAGGGATTTTAGCACATCAGAAGCGGCAGGTTTATCCTTCCACTTGATAGATATATTAGTAATCGCCAATGCCTGTTCTGCGAGTTTTTCTCCAATGCTCTCTCTTGCGGCATTGTTGAGTTTTTTGGATTCCGATGCTATCCGCCACCCTGCTAGTCCGCCAACCACTAGTAAAACCAAGATAACGGCAAAAAGGGCTATTTTAAAGTATTTAATTACCCCACTAGTACTTTCGCTGGGGAACGACTGTATTTCCGCCAGAAAAACTTTCTCGCACGATGAACATTGGATTGATTGCCCGATAATATTTTCCGGGATTTCCAATTTCGCGCCGCAAAACACACATTTGACTTGGATGAGAGACATATCAAAAGTTGAAATTAGAGTAATTTTCTTAGTTATGATTTTTCAGTAGCCCATTGCGCTCATTTATTGTAACTTCCAATGAACCCGCCAGAGCGATTATACTGTCCTTGTTTCCGGCACAAACCGCATCCTCTAATGCACGAATGGATTGTAAAATGCGGTTTTCCACATATGCCAAATCCGGATGCGACTTTACAGGACTCGAATAAAGCGCGTCATAGACACGTTCTACTTTCTTCTTGGCTTCTTTGTCACCGATGCTTTCCAGCAATCCTTGAATTTTTACGATGGCTTCCTTTACATACGAGATTTGAACATGCCGTTCTTCCTCGCTTCCCGCTGTATATTCATTGACAATCATATAGATAACCAGCAAGCCTCCATAGAACCCCGCATAACATATCTGAGCCAACAGCGGGACAGTATAATTGTCCAATGACAGCAAAATAAATATAACACCTATGAAAAATGCTACAAAAAAATAAGCCGAGGCAATCAGATAGAGAGGAAACCCCAGCGGTGTCCAACTTTTTTCGCCCCGCGTCAATCTCGGTGTGAGCAGCAGCAGGAAATATGCGAAGTGGATGAATCCGTAAGAAATCCACACGGAGGTCTTATGGTCAAAGCCGCCAAGGGTAAAAAATATCAGGTTGAATATGATGAGGAAAATGGACTTTAGAATAATCCACAACAGAATTTCATTTTTCATAACGTACCGCCTCTTATATTTGGTTAATGATTTCCGCTCTTCTCGAATCATATTCCGCTTGTGAAATCAATCCTTGGTTCAACAGTTCCTGTAAATTACGCAATCTGGCTGCCAGGTCGTTTGCATTACCCTGCGGCGGCATTCCGCCGTCTGCGGGTCTTTGGGTAAATCGTCCGGTTGGTCCGGGCGGAGTGGGCGCAGGTGCCGTCGGTTGTAGAGGAGAAAACATCTGCTGCGCCATTCCCGCAAAAATACCTCCGGCACCAATACCCATACCGAGACCTGCACCGGCGGCGGCAATCCCGCCTGACCCCGGATTGGAGGCAAGTGTACCGAGAATATTCGCCGCCTGCTGTCTGCCCCAATCTTCGCCGAGAGTATCCATCACGCCTCGGTCGGCTTGAGCGTTGCGCAACTTTGCGATAGCGTCCATACCGATTTCATCATAA
>WRCR01000330.1 GCA_009783865.1 Planctomycetaceae bacterium
AAACCGGCACTTTTTGCTCTTGCCGACTTTAGCGGGCGTGTTATTATTTTATTCTGCCGGTTAAACATCCGTTAAAATACGTTATAATAACTCTGTATGCTTACCGACACCGAATTCATAAAGAAGTTAGAATACCTTGCTCTTGTTGCGCAGCGGGTATTTCGCGGACAATTACTCGCCCGAAAAAGAACACGCATACAAGGCAATGGAATTGAATTTGCCGACCACCGCGATTACGTTCTCGGTGATGACCTGCGCTATCTCGACTGGAGCATCTTCGCCCGACTGGGCAGCCGGTCTGTAAAACGCTTTGAAGAAGAGGAAGACCTCTACGTCTATTTCTTTATCGATTGCTCTCCCAGCATGGCAGCCGGTACATCAATACGGGGCGAAACAAAACTCGACTACGCAAAGAAAATCGCCGCCGCTCTTGCTTACATCGCTTTGAGCGGACTTGACCGCGTAAGCATCATCTCCTTTTCGGATGGAATACAGGAACGCTTTCCGCTGATACGGGGAAAACAAAACATTCTTCGGATTCTGTATTTCCTCGAAAATATACAGATAAGCGGCAGCGCAACAAATTTGAAAGAGACCGTCAGCGAATTTTTTCACAGTAAGCCGCACACGGGATTGGCAATTATATTGAGCGACCTTTTCAATGTGAACGGCTTGCACAACGGACAGCAATGGGCGTTGGACGCACTGCGGTACCGCGATTTTGAACCCGGCGTTGTATTGACGTATGCGCCGTCCGAAAGAGAGCCGGACGTTCTCGGCGATATTCGGCTTCAGGAATCGGAAAACGGCAGTATGTTAAATCTGACCGTGAGCGAAAAAATGCAGCGTCTGTATCGGGATAAATTCGACGGCTTCCTGCGAAATGTGCAAAACTATTGCAGCAAAAACGGTCTCAACTGCCTGACAACCGACATGATGCTCCCTTTCGAAGAAACGATTTTGCGTATGATGCGGGAAAGCGGAATGGCAAAATAATAATTTTTTTCTGTTCTTATTGCGTAATTATGAAAAAAATGGTAAAATAACGTTCCGTTGCGTTGTAGTTGCGTTCTGACTCGCGCTTCGGCATTGCTAATTGGACAGGTGGAAAATTGAAATAAGGCAAACGAATTATGGCTAAATCGACCGCTGCTGTTTGGGGAATTGACATCGGTAATTCTTCATTGAAGGCATTGCGCTGCCGCCTTGCCGATGAAGAAGGCAAGATAGAAGTATTGGCATTTGACTTCATCGAACATTCAAAAGTTCTCTCGCAGCCCGGTGCGGAACCTGCGGAAATTCTGGCAGAGACGATTCAAATGTTTCTGTCCCGAAATAGTACAAAAGGCGACCAAGTTGCGATTTCCGCTTCCGGTCAAAACACCATTTCCCGATTTCTGAAACTGCCGCCGGTTGACGCGAAGAAGATTCCCGACATCATCAGATATGAAGCAAAGCAGTGGCTTCCCTTCGATTTAGACGAAGTGATTTGGGATTATCAGCCCATCGGACTTGCAAATCAAAGCGCAACGGCTGTTCCCCTCAATGCGGAAGTCGGAATGTTTGCGATGAAGCGGGATGTTGCCGCTAAAACGCTTCACCCGTTTCTTTCCCATTATATCGACGTTGACTGTATTCAGAGTTCACCGCTTGCAATTTATAATTTCGCCGCATTCGACCAGTTAGCGATTCAGGATATATCCGAATACGACCCCGATAATCCGCCGGACTCAATGGTACTCGTCTCCGTTGGAACGGAGTCAACCGACATCGTTATTACCAACGGCTTTTCAATCTGGACACGGAGCATTCCCATCGGCGGAAGTGCTTTCACAAAGGCATTAACGAAAAATCTTAAACTGACATTTTCCAAAGCGGAATATCTCAAGCGGAACGCAGCCGCAGCACAGGATACCAAAGCGGTATTCCAAGCGATGAAGCCGGTCTATAACGATATGCTCAACGAAATTCACCGCTCGCTGGAGTATTATCAGGGACTCAATCGGAGAGCAAAATTCGGTCGGATTCTTGCACTGGGCAACGCTATGAAGATGCCCGGCTTGCGGCAATTTCTGACGCAGAACCTCGGCTATGAAGTAGTACGGGTTCCGCAATTCAGCCGATTAACCGGAAAAGATGTTCTTGAGTCACCGCTGTTCAAAGAAAACGTTTTCTCTTTCGCCGTTCCATACGGATTGGTCTTACAGCAACTCGGCGAAGCATCGCTGACAACGAATTTGATTCCGAAGGAAATCGTGATTGACCGGATTATCCGCGAGAAAAAGCCGTGGGCTTTAGTCGGAGCGGCAGCGGTAATGCTCGGTCTCGTCGTTCAATACGCCGGTGCTACCAATGCTCTTAAAACGATTTCAATCGGCGAATACGGTACTGCCGCAAGCAGGGCAGAACAGGTAACGAAATATTCCTCGCAAATGCGTTCCGATACCAGTTCGGCAAAGGGGGTCTTTGATGAAATCGACAACATCGGCAGAAATCTGACGAGTAATGTCGAAGGACGCATCACTTGGCTTGAATTGCTGCGTGCCATCAATGCGGCATTGCCGGCTGAGAAAGAAAAACTTGACGGCAAGAAAGCAGATGACATTGCTAAGCAGAATCGGCTTTTCATTTCCAACATCGAGGCGGTTGACATTGACGATTTAGCGGCGTGGTTCGCTCCGCTTAAGGAATTCAAAAAGTATGTGCCGGACAATGACGAACTTGCAGAAGCAATCGCTGCCGGCGGTGCGGCACCGGCTGGCGATGCAGCGTCAACAGAAGAGGCGGGGGCTTCAGCCCCCGCTGCTGCGGCGGGTTCAGCAATTCCAACAAAATTGGAAGACCGGCTGGCATTGGTGCCGGGACCTGCGGCAGAACCCGGACGGATAGTGCAGATTGTCGGCTATCATTACCACAATCCTGATAAAGCGGGTGAAGGCGATATGGGTTCCGGCTATCTGCGGAAGACGTTCATTAGGAACCTGAAAAGCGAAAGAATTATTTTGCCGCCCACGCTGGAAAAACAGATGACTTCGGCAAACGCCAGAGACGACGTATCAATGCGGGATTTGGGTGTTTCCTATCCAACACTGCTTGATATACCGAAAATCGCCGGTACGGAAATTATCAATCCCCGTGTTGTTTTGGCGATGTACCTTGAAGAACGGCGTGAGATGTTGAAAAACAGCCGGAGACCCAGCGGCGGCGGATACGGCGGAGGCGGCGAAGAAATGAGTCCCGGTTTAAGACGCAACGTAAGACGCGGCGATGAGAGTATGAATAGTTTTGCCGGCAGTTTCGCTAATCCTTTTGACCGCGGCGAGAGCGGCGCACGCTCTCAACAGGGAACTGCCGCTGAATACCTCAAGAAAATGGCTGCCAAAATCGATGCGAAGGATAAATTGTCGCTTCGCCGTTTCGACTTTGTCATTCAGTTTGCCTGGGTGGAAACACCGCCGAGTGAGCGGGAAAGAAGACGGGAAGAACTGCGTCAAGCGGAATTGGCGAAGAAAGCGGAACAAGCCGCCGGTGCTGCTCCCGATGTGTTAGAAGGCGAAACCTTACCGGCAACGGAAACAACGCCGGCAACACCCGCACCGGAACCGATGCCAGAACCTGAAACACCGGCACCAGAGACACCTGCTCCTGCGGCAATGCCCGAAACACCGGCAACTCCGGCACCAGCGGAGACACCGCCGGAAACAATGCCGGAAAACCCATAAAAATTCAACCGTTTTACAAACGGAAATGCAGCACCGAATTTGTTCGTCCTACTGAACGTATTAACTTTCCTTTATTTTATTTTTTATCCCGATGGCTAAAAAAGCAGAATTTTCAATCGAGACCGTCAAAAAATACGTCTTTTGGGCAGTTATGCCGATTGGTCTTATCGTCGCCGTTGCAACGACCTTCATGGCGGTAGGTCAGGTCACCAAGGCGTTTAACGATAAGAAATCAGCACTGGAGGCGCAAAAGCAAGCGGTAGAGAAAATCCGCGGCGAAACGGCGCATCCCAACGAGGATACCATCAAAGAGATTGAAAACTGTGCGAAACAATTGCGCGGACGGGTTCTTAAAGCGTGGATAGCACTTGAAAAAGACCAGCGCGAAAGGAACCAGTGGCCCGATGCAGTGGGGGAGGAATTCCTTAAAGAGGTAGCGAAACTCGTGTTCGGCGACGAAATCTCTATTGATTCCCGCGAATTCTATCTTACCTTTGTTGAACAATATCTTCCGCAACTGGAATATGATGTAGAACGCCGAAGAGTGCAGTATCTGGAAGACGGCGAGTGGAAAGATGTTGACCCGATGAAGGATTTTAAATCACGTAGTCCCGGCATGGGCGGCGATGAGGCATTTAATATCCTGGACAGACAAGGACGGAGTACTATGGATGGAACAAGTTCAATGTCTGAAGGTTCTACGACAGGTTATCAGCCGAAGGTCAACGAAGACGGTGAAGAGATTGAACGGATGGTCGGCGTTGTCGATTGGCCCAATCCTGAAACGAGAACGGTAACCTCGAGTTGGGAACGCCTGCCGAAATCAAATGAAGTGTGGTTTGCCCAAGAGGAACTCTGGGTTTATGATGCCTTGCTGTCGGTTATTCAGAAGTCCAATGTTGGAGCGACGGGTCCGCATAACGCTGCCGTGAAGCGTATTGAAAATCTTCTCATCGGTCAAGCGGCTGCGATGCCGCTTTCGGCGCAACTAAAACGCCGCCCCGGAAGCAGCGGCGGCGGTATGGAGGGAATGATGAGTATGGAAGGCGGGTCTGCCGGAGGGACAGAAGGCGGCGGTGCAGGAGGAACGGGAGGAATGATGGTCGCCAAAACGGAAGAAGACGTTATCACAATGAAA
>WRCR01000331.1 GCA_009783865.1 Planctomycetaceae bacterium
ACCGCGGGTCGGGAATGGATTTAAGTGTTTCGGCTATTTGCAGGATTGAAGTGTTCATTTTAACCTCCGTGAATGGAAACTTTTGGCAAAACTTTGACGCTGACGCACCGCACTTACGTTAATGCGAAGAAACTGCAAAATTGTTCGGGAAAAAAACTTGCAATCGGACTGGGGAGCGGGGACTAAAGTCCCCGTCTCTTTAGACGTTATTCAACAAGCCGCGCTGTACCGGTTAAACCGCGGAGAATTATGTTCTGACGAAATTCATAACGCCCCGTTGAACGCAAGGACACCACCGCCTGCGAAGTCCTACCATTCGGATAAAACAGAATCGGTGCTGACCAACCACCGACTACTACGGAAGTTGACTCGCTGAAAATCATTCCGCCCGGCAATATCTTTTGATACGGCGAAACCGAAAGCACATCCGTTTCGTCCAGCAGCGGCACGCTTTCCTCAATGCCGGTATTGCCGCTGTCTTCCGTCCCTTCTTCCGTTAAAAAAGAACCGACCGCAACGGCACCGAGACCCGTCTTATTCTTTTCACGGGCTTCAAAAACCTCTTTCGGCAGAACTTCATATTCCGAAGTCCCATAACGGTACCGAAAGACAAACGCCTTGCCGGATTTCATCGCCGCTAAATGCGTGCGGTCCATCTCCGCTTGAACATGTTTCGCCGCAGCCCGCAGCGTACTGCGGACATACGAGTGCTGCATCAAAGGAACACCGAGACCGGCAATGGCAACGATAATTCCCAAAACCAGCAGCAATTCAAGCAGAGTAAAAGCACGATTTTTCACGGCATCTTACCAAACCTTTTTCTGCGGACCCGCTGCCGGTATTATCCGGTAAAGCCGCGCATCAATGTACTGTCCGCCAGCATCTTGATAAGTATGAATGGCGATAGTATTTTCACCTTCCTTGAAAACCTTTTCGGCATCATTGATTTTGAATTCCTTGTAATTGCTGACCCATTTGTCAACGCCGATTACCTTAATTCCGTTGATGTACACTTCGGCATTGTCATCGTGGTACATCTCGAAAATGGTTTTATCGAGGTTCTTGATGTCATCGCGGGTCATGTTAAATGTTGTCCGAACCCAAATATCTTTGGTATTCCACAAAGTATTGACGGTAGTATTGGGCGTTTCCTTTGTCCCGAAACCGGACTTGCCGCGCTTCCAACTCTTGTCATCGAAACCGCTTTTTTCCCAGCCGTCGGCGGGTTTGTCGGTAGTGAAAGCCCATTCTTTACCGCCGTCTGGAGCAGCGGCAAGAATCACACGGCGTTCCGGCGGCGGATAACGCAGCGAATCATTTGACGCTCTGAATTTCTTAACATCGACTTTGATAACCCGGTCATACGTCATCAAACCGTTGACTTCGATTTCGCAGTCCGTTGTTTGAGTATAAACGGCGGCAGAAAGTCCCATTCCGATAAGCGGATGCAGTTTGAAATTCAAATTCATATAGGTATTCAGTAAATCGTCTTTATCTTTCAGATTGCCGCCGTACCCCCAATTCTTATCGGTCTTGAGCCAAGTGTGACCTTCGACCGGCAAGCCGAGACCTCCATATTCACCGAGAACGGTCGACCGTTTTTCCTCCGGCGGGAACATACCGGGACCTCGATAAGCATGTTTGACGTATTGGTCGCCGCAACCGCGGTCAGACCAGCCGCTCGGACCATTGACAAGACGGGTCGGGTCAAGTTCTTTCGTCCAATTAAGTATCCGGCAGGTATCGAACTGTCCCCAGCCCTCGTTGAATGGAACCCAGACAATGATGCTCGGATAATTGTACAGCGCGGCGACGATTTCCTTCCACTCCCGCTCGTAGTTTGCCTTGGCTTCCGGCGAACGTTCCGCATCGGGCTGGTCAGGACGAATATAATGCTTCGAATCGCCGCTGGGCATATCCTGCCAAACGAGAACACCGAGCCGGTCGCAATGGTAATAGAACCGTTCCGGCTCAACCTTGACGTGCTTGCGCAACATGTTGAAACCGAGTTGTTTGGTAACAAGAAGGTCATACGCTAATGCTTCGTCCGTCGGAGCGGTATAAAGTCCGTCGGGCCACCACCCTTGGTCAAGCAAACCGTGCTGCCAAACGAATTTACCGTTAAGTAACATTCGGGTAATACCGTCTTCGGTTTTTCCAAGCGAGATTTCTCTCATGCCGAAATAGGAGTCAACTGCGTCAACAACTTTTCCGTTTCGGATAATCGAGACCGTTAAATCATAAAGATTCGGTTCATCCGGTGTCCAAAGTTTCGGGTTGGTAATCGATAAGACAAGCGGTTCACCAGCTTTAACTTTTTTCGCTGTCATAAAGGAAACCGCAGAGGACTGTACTACCGTTTTTCTTCCGAGGAGTCCGCGGCGGACTATTGAGTTTTCGGTACTGAAGGATGCCTTTGCTTCGATTTCATCGCCGTCTTGAATCCCCTGAAAAGTCGAGGTTATCGTCAGCGTTGAGTCCTTGAGATTGGGAACGAATTTTAACTTTTCGATGTGAGTCGGCGCAACGGGTTCGAGCCAAACCGTCCGCCAGATACCGGTCACGGGGGTGTACCAGATTCCTCGCGGATTATTGACTTGCTTGCCGCGGGGCTGATAACTGTCATCGGTCGGGTCCCAAACGGAGACGAGCAATTCCTGTTCGCCTTCCGGTTTGAGAGCATCGGTAATATCAAAACAGAACGGAGAATAACCGCCGATGTGCTGTCCGATTTTCTTTCCGTTCACAAAGACCGTTGCGTCCCAATCGACTGCACCGAAGTGCAGGATAATGCGGTTGCCTTTTTTCCAGTACGCATCTTTTGGAACGGTGAACGTCCGTTTGTAAATCAGCCGGTTATCTTTGCCGACTGTTTTGCCGACACCGGAAAGGGCGGATTCAACTGCAAACGGAACGAGGATTTTGCCGTCAAACTTGTCGGTACTGATGTTATCTTTACCGACTATGGCGTAATCCCAAAGTCCGTTGAGGTTGAGCCAGTCACCTCGCCGAAGTTGCGGACGAGGATACTCCGGCAGCGGGTTGTCAGGGTCGACTTGTTTCGCAAATTCGGTGACGAGTTTATCGCCGGCAATTTTCCAATCGGCGGCAAAGACATTGACCGACAGTAGTACCGTTGCGAGAACGGCAAGGCAAATAATTTTTCTGTTCATGGTTTTTATAAGTGAGTTAGAGGAAATGAAAATCAACGAATGGTGATTATACACCATTCGAGAAATAAAATCAAGAACAGAAAGTAGTTTGCGCAGGATTACTGCATTTCTGAAATACACCTGCGCTGATAAATAAACGGCAATTAAAATGTCACACTTTCGCCGCCGTCAATGCTTCCCATTGCGCCCCAAACACCGAAATCGCTCTTGCCCGAAGTTTTTTGCTGCGGAACAGAACCGCCGGAAGGCAACGGTGAACTTATGCAGTTAATCGTATCCGAAACGAACCTTACGCTGCCGTCCAGTAAGCCGACGTTCACACCGCCGCTGTGATTGCTAGTTGCCGAAGCAACGCCCCAGCCGCCGCGGGCAACTTCCGGCGAAATGATATTCACCGTTCCTGCTGGCGGTACCAGCAAAGCCGACTTCGAGCTCGATTCGTCCAAAGAATCAATGCAGCCGAGCGGTATTTAATTTACGTCAATTCGTTTGCCGCAGACGAAGTTCACAACTTCGCCCAGTTTGGTTTTCGCTAAAACTGACTCTATCGGGTCGCTTTTCTTGCTTTTGATATAAGTAATACCGCTCGCATAATGTTTGACCGGCAATGTCTCTTCGATATGCTTCCAAGATTGCCGCCAAGTCATCTTTTTGTTAGTAACATGAGGCAAGTGCAGAATGATTTCCGGCTGAAACCGCTTTAATTCCCTGCGGAATTTTTTCGCTTGTTTTTCTTTCTTGCTGCCTTTACGGAGATTTGCTTGTCCGCGAGGACTGCATATCATCAAATCGTGACAACAGAAAACGGCGGTTCTTTTACCGCCCAAATTGACAAAGTGTGATTCAATATCCATATCAATCAACTTGTTGATTTCTCTAGAAACCGGATATGATTTACCCGTCCAATGAATCTTTCCGGTAGATGTCCGATAGACGGCAATTAGTTGAACGTTCTTTTTGTCATTTCCTACACTATCAATACCTATCAGCAGATGCTTCGCAACGGATTTCAGTATCTCTGTCCGGTTGCCGAGCCATTGTCGAAATGTGTGTGTTGCGGCACGGATATATTTCCGTTGTATTGTGATTGAATCATCGCCGTCCGTCAAATCAGCGGGAAAGGGAAAATGCAAAATACCAGCCGGAAACAAGACGAATTTGTATCGGTATCCGTTTTGTTTGGCGGTGGTCAGAAATTGGTCGAACAATTCCGATACCTTTTGCGCATCAGGAATGTAGTTCGTTTTCGTCTTGTCATTGCGGTTATGTTTGACGGGCGAACATTCTTTTTTCGTAACAATAATTCTAGCGATAGTTGCCATTTCGATTTTCTTTCTTTGTAAAGGTTGCATTAACTATTCCGATTGCACTGTGCATCCGGTTTTGATTACCATTCCAGTTCCGCAAGGGCTAATGTGCTCGCGAACTCTTTTCTATACGAGTGCAAATCATCAACGTAGGAATTATACGAACCGTCAAGGGTTTTAACCGAATTTTCGTATTGAGAAAGAATGGCAAACAATTTCAACGTATTTGGGTACTTATTTTTATTTTTTATCGGGTGTAGCCGCGATTTTAGGTAAATTGTTCTTGCAAGAATGACTCCTTTTTGAGATAGTAACTTTTGACAAATAAATGTGTTACGTCTCACCAAGAAAGGAGTATACCTTGAAGGCA
>WRCR01000332.1 GCA_009783865.1 Planctomycetaceae bacterium
GTCAATTATTGTGATTTTTATCGCCATTTGGATGGCATCGTATCTGTCGAACCGGCTTCAATGGCTCATTAACGGTATCACCGAGTTTCAGCAGGGACATAGGGATTTCCGCTTTGATACTGCCATCAGAGATGAGTTCGGTCAGTTGGCTCTTTCTTTCGATGTGATGGCGGAAAGCGTCGTCCACAGCGTTCATACACCTCTTGTCATTACCGACCTGAATTTGAATATCATTTATGCCAACGAACCTTGTTTAGAAGTGATGAGAAAAAAACGTGAAGAAGTCATCGGTCAATCTTACAAGACGATAAGCGTCTACGGTTACGGTTCTGAATGCTGTCCTATCACGGCATTATATCGCGGGGGAGAAGCAGGTGTTCTTCATCTGAAAGGAGCGGGAAAATTTATCCATGGAACCGCAAATTATTTCATCGACGAACGCGGGATAAAACGCGGATATATCATCACCAGCAGTGATGTGACAGAACTGTCTTTAAAGCAGATTGAACTACAGCGGGCAAAGGAAGAAGCAGAACTGGCAAGTCAGCACAAAAGCCGGTTTTTATCAAGAATGAGCCACGAATTACGCACACCGATGAACGCCATCATCGGAATCAATGAAATTACACAATCGAAAATCGGAAACATTCAAAATCTGGAAGTACAGAAGGAACTGAACGATAACCTGTCGCATTTGAAGACAACATCGCATCACCTGCTCCTCTTGTTGAACGACATACTTGAAGCATCCAATCTGGAAAGCGGTGCGGTTACTCTGGTCAATACGCCCTTGGAACTGTCTGCGATGCTGGATAGAATTGTGACGGAAATAAAATTGAAATGTGAAGAAAAGAAATTGAATTTGACAACGCATTTCGATTTTACGTCAACTCATTTTATCACTGACGGCTTGCGATTGAACCAAGCGTTGAGTCACCTGCTCAACAACGCCGTCAAATATACGCCGGAATACGGCAAAATTTCTTTTTCGGTCAAAGAAAAGGAACACAAGGACGGCAAGGTTCTTTTCTCATTTGTCGTAAAGGATACCGGCGTTGGTGTTCCCGAAAACAATAAAGCGTCAATTTTCCTTCCTTTCGAACAAGTGGAAAATGTCAAGTACACTAGCGGCAGCGGATTAGGATTGGCAATCATAAAAAAGGTACTGGAACTTTTCGGAACGGATATCGTTCTCAAAAGCGAACCGGGAAAGGGCAGCGAATTCTCTTTTGATATTTGGTTTGACGAGGATGAAGTTTCCGACAGGACATATGTCAAAAATATCGAAAACAGTTTCGCCGGACAAAAGGCACTCGTGGTAGATGATGTGCATCTCAATCGGGTTGTTCTCGTCAATCTACTGCGGGAAGCCGGTTTTAAGGTCGATGAAGCAAAAGACGGCAAAGAAGCACTCGAAGTGTTCGAGCAGTCGCCGGAAAACACGTACAGTGTTATCTTTATGGACATACAAATGCCGATTATGGATGGCTATGAAGCGGCAGCAGCCATTCGACGGCTGCCCAGACCGGATGCCAAGACGGTGACTATTGTTGCTATCAGTGCCAACGCTTTCAAGGAAGACGTTGATAAGTCCATTGAAAACGGAATGAACGCCCATTATGCAAAACCGGTGCAAAAGGACTCACTGGCGAAAATTCTGATAACGCATTGTACACCAACGAAATAATTTCTATCATTACGGGCGGAGGAGGATAACCCGCTTTCTCGTCGCCCTTGACAATGCGTTGATTCAATGGTAACATAGCGGCAGCCTGCAAATCGGATACAGGACGGTGTGAAATCGGCGGTATAGAATTAAAAGGGGTGGTCAGTGAATAATGCGTTTCGTTTGTTAGCCGTTAATTTCTTGGGGCAATCACCGGCATGGTACAAAATCACAATACTCTCTTTTTTGGTATTGAATCCGCTGCTGTTTTTTTGCCTCCCTGAAAAGGTCAGCGGTTTCGGACATGTCGAACATTTCGGGCATTTCGTCGCCGGCTGGGCTGTCCTGATTGAGTTTATTTTTACCCTTGCCTGCGCTTTGAAATGTTATCCGCTCCAGCCGGGCGGATTGTTAGCCATAGAATCAATTGTCATCGGACTTACGGATGTTAAAATAATCTTTGAGGAAGTTGAATCAAACATTGAGACCTTGCTGCTGCTTATCTTCATGGTATCAGCAATCTATTTCATAAAAGATGTACTTTTCATCGTAATAACCAAATTATTTCTTGTGTTCCGAAAGAAACACGTCTTATCTTTGGTTTTTTGTTTTATTTGTGCGTCCTTGTCCGCATTTCTGGACGCGCTCACGCTGGTGGCAATCGCAATAGCCGTGTGTTTCAATTTTTACGCTATCTATCACAGAGTTGAAAGTGCCAGCGGAAATAAAGAAGAAATGGAAGAGTTTCGCGGCTTTCTGCGGAATTTAATCATACACGGAACGGTAGGAACAATCATGGGCGGTGCTACTACACTGGTAGGAGAACCGCAAAATATGATGATAGGCACCAAAATGGGGTGGCATTTCAAGGAATTTATCGGTCACTGCGCCATCGTTTCGTTTCCAGCCGTAATTTCGGGTTTTATCGTCTGTTTTTCGCTGGAGTTTTTCAAGTTTCCCGGCTTTCATTACCAAATGCCGGAAAGAGCGAGGGAGTTAATCCAAAAGGATTATACGAAAAAAATCCGCGAAATGACCGGGCAAAACTTCTACGTCTATGCGGTTCAAATCGCCGCGTTTATCTTGCTGGTACTCGCTCTTGCTTTTCACGTTGCCGAGGTCGGTTTGATAGGTATTGGAATAATCGTCATTGTTACCGCCTTCACCGGTCTCACTAAGGAACATGACTTGGGCGTGGCTTTTAACAACGCTATGCCTTTTGCGGTGCTTATCGTCGTGTTTTTCGCTATACTCGGTGTTGTACATTCGCAGCATCTCGTAACGCCATTGGCGGAATGGGTGTTCACTTTTGAAGGAAAAGCGCGGCTCATGTCCCTTTATTTCACTAACGGAACGCTGTCTTTTGTCAGCGATAACGTATTTATAGCAACTATATTTATCGATGAAGTTGAAAGCGCGTATGCCGGCGGAGTCATTGCCGAAATGATTAAACACATCAACATCGAAACCGCTTGTGCGAACCATAACCTTTCATATATTATCGGTGAATATCTCGGCAAGGTTCCTGATGTCAAAATTGCTGCTGACAGCAAGGCAATGACCTATTTTATACAAGGTGCTGACCTTGCTTTTCAAAATGGAACCCTTGACAAATTTTTAGCCCCATTTGCCGACAAGATATTTGTTTCTGGAAGAGAATACGAGCAGCTTGCCGTTGTCGTCAACATGGGAACTAACATTCCCGCGATGGCAACTCCAAACGGACACGCGGCTTTGCTTTTCCTTTTGACATCGTCTCTTGCCCCGATTTTACAACTGTCATATTTTAGAATGTTGAAACTCACGCTGCCTTATACGATTGTAATGACAACCGTCGGCGCAGCGGCGATATACTTTTTCCTTTAGGAGTAAATAATGGAATCCAGCGATTTACTGATTGTATTTATTGTTAGTCATGGCGACGCATACGACGTGATGACTGTTGCAAGAGAAGCCGGTGCGAGAGGCGGAACTATTGTGGATGCACATGGTACGCATAGAGAAACCGATACCCAGTTCTTTGGAATTCCGCTGGTGGCGGAAAAGGAAATGCTCCTCATTGTTGCGGATAAAATATCGGCTGAAACAATCCTGAATGCGGTTAGGGACCTGCCCGTGTTCAAAACAACCGGCGGCGGAATTATCTTCACGACGGAAGTCAACCGGTTTGTTCCGTAACAGAGCCCGAACAGACCGCCGCAAAGATTCGGCAGACGGATTGACGTTACGGTGACCTGCCAATAGTTAAATCGTACTTTTTCCGGCACGGGTTTGCCGCTCTTGCGTTCTTTGCAATACCTGCCGAGTTCTTTTAGAATACCCTCGCCTTTGCTAAAAGATTCAATTGCTAAATTGAACAAGTGATTCGTAAAGATTCTTTAAGTCATCATCTTTTGGAATAGAAAACTGCCTGTTCGCAATATGCAGATGTATTTCTGCGTCGTCCGTTAATCGGCTGTTGACTTTACTGCTTGCAAAGCAAAGAGCAGAACCCCGCCGATAAGGCGAATATCGTTTCGTTTGAAACCATGGGCATCTTAGGTAAATGTTCCGCTTTCGTCAATAAACAAGTGCGGTTTGCTGTATTTTTCTATGTGTATTCTCCTTTATCGTCTTGATATTTCTGTCAAAACTGCGTATATTACTGTAAGATATGTAAAAGATAATTTCAAGTAGAGTAAAATAACTTTGATTACTCTGAAATGTCCTTTTGGCGAAGGCAATAGTGATATTGGAGCAAATAAATATGTCCGCGGACTATTGCGTTATTCCGAAAGATATTAAAATCTATGGAAGAAAACAAACCTTTCAAGAGTCCATCGTGAAACACCAAATATCATTTTTAGTTTTCGCCCTTTTCCTTTCGGTCAGCGCATCTGCTGCCGACCAACCGCAGTGGGGCGAATATGGAACCCGGAACATGGTTTCCGGCGAAACAGGTTTGCCGGATTCCTTCGATGCAGGCAGCCGGGACTCCCAAACCGGATTGGTCGATATAACCACGACGAAAAACGTTCGCTGGACCGCTCCGGTAGGCGAAATTGTTTACGGCACGCCCATTGTCGCCGAAGGGAAAGTGTTCGTCGGTGTCACCAATTCCACGCGCCAGGAGATTCCGCAATTACAGGGCGACCGAGGTGTTTTGGTCTGCCTTGACGAA
>WRCR01000333.1 GCA_009783865.1 Planctomycetaceae bacterium
ACGTTGTCGTCTTCCTGCGAAACGTCAATGCTCTTTTGCGACCACTCCATCGCTTTCTCGAAATCCCCCAACTCGGCGTAAGCCGCCGCTAAAGTACTCAAAATGTATGACTTTTTGTAATCGGTCAACTCGCAGGCTTTTTTCGCTAACTCCAAGGCGCGTTGACCATTGCGGACGATGTCAATCGGTGACGTCGAAAGAAGCCACGACAAGTTGTTCAACGAAACCTCGTCGTCGGGTTCTTGTTTCAACACTTCCTCAAGCACAGCAACAGCGTCACTGTGCCGATTGATGTTCAGCAGCAAATTGCCCTTCAAACGAAGCAGCATGACGGTTTCCTTCTTTGTCGCTTTTTTCTGGTCGAGTACTTCGTTTAATACCTTGAGTGCTTCCCTGCTTTTTTTCTGTTCGGCGAGCAGTCCCGCCTGAAGAACTATGAAAGAATAATTGTTCTCTGGATTTTTCTCCGCAAGTTTCTTGAGCAGTGCCTCCGCTTTATCATATTCTTTTTTATCGGTGTATAACTGTACCAGCAGAATCTCTAATTCCTTGCTGCCGGAGATATTTTTCGTCAACTCTTCGAGGAATTGAATTGCTTCGTCCATCTTCTTTTGTGCAACAAAAATCTGTACTTTCAGGAGATACATCGGCAGCTTTGCTTTCGCCCCTTCCGGTACAAGACGCAGAGCGGCATCGGTGTCCTTCATTGCGTTTGCGTAGTCCTTCATTTCCAGATGAATGGCGGCGCGCAAGCCCAGCACTCCGGGGTCTTTCGGGTCTTTCTCCCGCAGTTGATTGAGTACTTCAATCGCTTCTTTGTTCTTGCCAAGACGATTGAACAGCCGTGCTTTTTCAAAAGCCAAGCGCGGGTTTGGAGCGGCTTCTTCCAGCATCGACAATACTTTCAACGCTTCTTCATTTTCACCGGTTTCGCTCAAAACTTCATACAGACCGACAAGTGCCTGAACATTGTCCGGGTCTAATTCAAGAATCTTTTTAAGATTCTCCGCCGCTTTTTCGTATTGCCGTAATCCTATTTGTGACTTTACCAGCAAGAGCAGCATGTGCGGACTCGGATTTTCCTTCGCAGCGTCTTCGATAATTTTTTCCCGTTTTTCGGGGTCTTTTTCCGCCAACGCTTTGAGCATCTGAACTTGCAAGAATACTTCCGGGTTGTTATTCGCCATCGGTTCCAACTGTTTGAGTACTTCCTCGGCGCGTTTTGTATTACCTTCCGGCAGCATATTTAACTGTGCAATACGAAGCAGTGCCAAGGGCTGGTTCTTGAGAACCCTAACAGCACTTTCCAAATCGTTCAGTATTCTATTTCGGACGACTTGCCAGTTATTACCTAGTTGTTCCGTCGATTTGCCGACAAGTGCTTCGGAAAGTGTCAAGCCCCGATAGAGTTGTTCCGACGCTATTAACTCGTCGCAGAATTGCAGATTTTTTTTCGAGAGACCTTCTTTTCTTGCCCGCTGTGCAAGGGCAATAACACGTCCGATATCCTTGATATCGTTTGACTTGAGTTTCTCTTCGAGTGCTTGTTCCAGGAACGGCAGACCGGGGTCTTCGGCTTCAGCCATATCGTCCGTTTTCTTTTCAGCGGACGCAGGCGGCGTTGTCTCCGGCTTTTGCTCTTCGGCGAGAAGCGGAAGAGTAACTATCAGCGAAAGTGTGACAACAAAGGTAAATTTAGCGGTCATCGGTTATTCAAAAAATAGAGGATACGTCTAGTACTGCGGATATGATACTATAAATTCCGTTTTTTGTCAAACGGAATTTTACGGGACTGCTGGAATTCGCTTTCGTCATTCCCGCGAAGGCGGGAATCTAGACGTAAAGGGTTTATGTCCATTTTCTAGACCCCCCGCCTTCGCGGGGGGGTGACGGGAATTTGTCCACGCCAAATCTGAAAACGCTCTAATACAGCGCTTATGATATATTGACTAACCCCGCTAAATTGCTAAACTAAAACTCAATTCGGCGAATTCGACAATGATATTTTAACGAGTACACAATGACAAAGTACCTTCTATCTCTTATTGTTCTCTGCGGTGTCGTTCTTTCACTGCAAGTTTCCGCTGCTGCCACCGTTTCTGACGAAGTCCGAAACGACTGGGTCAAACAAGACGAACTGTTCCGTAAATCCCGCGCCCCAAACGTGACAGTACCGTTCTCACCGGAACATACTCACGCGGTTCTCGAAAACGCTGCCGCGATGAAATCCGTCAGAAAAGAATTACTCGACAAAATCTCCGCCTTGAAGGAAAAAGTTAAAACTTCCAAACCGGAAGAATACGAAAAGAATTATTTCGAAGCCCGAAAAATCACGCGGGAAATTGTTTTCGCCCAATTGCAAGCAGCGGATTTAAAGAAACTCGTCTTTCTCAAAAAACACGATGCCCTCAACTTGCCTTTTCTTCACATGTGCGACCAATTCTACGGTTTCAGTGCAGTCCCCGGCGGCGGGCTCTTCACAATGGATTTAGACGCAGAAAGTATAACAAAGTTAGCAAAAGGAATTCTGCCGCCCGTGAAAAATCTGTTGGAGAATTCCGTTGTCGAAAGCGGTAAAATGAAAGGACGCAAACTCGAAAACGGTGCGTTTCTTTCGCCGGAAGTTTCCTTTGACGGCAAAACAATTTACTTCGCCTGGTGCGAAGTAAAACCATCGGACAAATCATGGAAGAACGAAAAAAGCGTTGACTATTATCACGAATGGTCGGAAACTACCTGCTATCATATCTTCAAATGCAACGCCGACGGCAGCGGACTTTGTCAATTAACGGACGGCTCCGTCAATGATTTTGACCCTTGCGAATTGCCGGACGGACGCATCGCTTTTATCAGTGAGCGGCGCGGCGGCTTTCTGCGCTGCGGACGATATTGTCCGACTTACACGCTCTTTGCAATGAATCCCGACGGCAGCGAAATCACGCCGTTGAGTTTTCATGAAACCCACGAATGGCAGCCGAGCGTAGATAATAACGGCATGCTGGTTTATACCCGCTGGGACTATGTTGACCGCGATACCAATGTTGCGCATCATCTCTGGGTTTGTTTTCCCGATGGACGCGACCCCCGTTCTTTTCACAGCAACTATCCGTTGAAGAGGGAGAGCCGCCCTTGGCTTGAAGCGGACATCAGAGCAATTCCTAATTCGCACAAGTACGTTGCAGTAGCGGCGGCGCATCACGGTCACGCTTTCGGTTCGCTGGTTTTGATTGACCAGCGTCTCGAAGATGACGGAGCGGTTTCGCAAATACAACGGCTGACTCCCGAAGTTCCGTTTCCCGAATCGGAGACATCACTGAAGGATATTGCGCAAAACATGATTTATGGTACACCGTATCCGTTGAGCGAAGATGCTTTTCTCTGCGTTTATGATTCAGATGCGAAGAATCGGGGAATTTATTATCTCGATGCTGCCGGACACAGAGAATTGATTTACCGCGATACTTCGATTAGTTGTCATAGTCCGCTGCCGCTGTCAGCAAGAACGAAGCCGCCGGTCATTCCGAGTATGGTATCAAGCATCCCTAATCAAACAGCGACTGCCGGTGTTATAAACGTTTATCAATCGGATGTTCCGCTTCCGCCAGTTAAAATAAAGGCGTTGCGGATTGTTCAACTGTTTCCGAAATCAACGCCGGTTCCTGATGACCCGCGCATCGGTATTGCGGCGCAGACCAATGCCCGCGGCGTACTTGGAACCGTTCCTGTTGAAGACGACGGCAGTGCGTATTTTGAAGTGCCGGTCGGCAAGCCGATTTATTTTCAAACCTTGGACGAAAACGGCAGAGCCGTTCAGTCAATGCGCAGTATCACGTATCTGCACAGCGGCGAGCAGTTGACTTGTATCGGCTGCCATGAAGACAAGCGGACTAATGTTTCCAACACGGTCAGAGCGAAGGCGTTTCAGCGTAAGCCCTCCGTGATACAAAACGAAGGATACGGCACTTTTCCGCTCAATTACGTTCAACTTGTGCAGCCGGTTTTGGACTCACATTGTGTCGAATGCCATCAGAAAGAAAAGGCGTTGGACTTGAGCGGGATTCCCGACCAGCAGTTCGGATGGACACGTTCTTACAACAACCTTGCAAAAAAGTACGGCTTTTATTTTAATACTACTAATGGTTCGATTAAAGACCCGATTCACGGCGGTTCGCGAACTATACCGGGACAGTTTGGAGCGATTGCGGCTCCGCTGCAAAAGTATTTGGTGAAAGAGCATTATGGTGTTCAACTTTCGACGGAAGAGCGGCACCGCATTGATTTATGGCTTGACTGTAATTCCGTATTTTACGGAACGTATGATAATCCGCGCGTTCAGAGTTTGGGGAAAGATGTTTTGCCGTCATTGGAGTAGTCAATTCAAACAGAGCGGCGGGTGGATAACCTGCCGATTTGCTTTTTACCATTCTTTCGCTTTGAATCCTTCGGGCTGGGCGATAATCTCAACGGCTCTGCCGGACTGAACTATAACGTATAACCCTTTTTTATGTGCATAATTTGCGACATCATTGGCAACAACTCCGCCCGCAACTGCACCAATGATACGCCGATTATCGTTTCCATAGAGTCGGTATTTTTTTATACGCTCGATATGGTCGCGCACATCCTCGTGAATGGGTTTTGTCTTAACTTCAATGAGAACAACGGTGTCGCCGTTTTGCAGAAACACATCAATTTCACCACTATCTTCCGTTCCCAGCGGTCCAAAAGTTTGGTTTCGGCAAAGACGGTCTATGGGAATGCCCAAAGTTTGAAATTGGTTCGACAATACTGCTTCCAATCATGTTTTCGATAATTTC
>WRCR01000334.1 GCA_009783865.1 Planctomycetaceae bacterium
ACATCCGGTGAAGCATTCTCGAAGAGTACTTCCCATGCACATTTTCCGTTGGGGAATTTTTTGAATTCATGCTGATGATTATGATAGCCGACGTACATTCCTGCTTTTTTGGCAACTTCGGCTGCTTTCGAGAACACTTCGGCATGCTGTTTCCAAGTGTCTTCATCATTGCCGGGGACTCCGCCCGGGACAACGAGATATTTGTTGCCGTATCCCTGATTGAATTCAATCGTTTGTTCAATCTGGTCGGGTTTAATAGTGCCGTATCCGGTATGTGTTCCGCAGGGTTTCAAACCGGCATCTGCGAGGAATTTTTTCAATTCCTCGGCAGAGCAGCCGTAGTATCCGGCAAACTCGACACCGGCGTAGCCCATGTCTTTGAGGGCTTTGAATATCTCCGGCAGCGTTTCTTTTTTGCACATTGAGCGGATTGAATAAAGTTGCACTCCCGTTTCGGGTTTTGCTTTTTCCGCAGCAAGGAGTTGAGAACCAAACATTGCTGCGCTGCCCATTACGAGGGAAGTTTGCAGCATTTCACGACGCGTCAGCATAAATTACTCCTGAAAAATGAGTGGAAATAGTATCGTAACACAGTACATTGTAGAAAATAAAAAGGGAAGTGCAACAGGCAGTCCGCTTGCATTTTAATTCCATGTAATTTACAATGTATAGTGTTTTACAATGTGATTCCCTTATCTTGATAGCCGTCATGAGTCATCGCCGCAAATTTCATCAGACAGTGTTGGGACTGGCTGGTTTTTTCGCCTTCGGTAAAACAGGTTCCGGTTTTGGAAAAACGGGAAAATCAACCGACATCCGCGTCGTCGAAGCATCTTGCGAAACGGCAAACGTCCATTACCGCAGTCCGCTCAAAATCGCTGGTCGGGTGATAACCGATATGATGATACTCAACGTCCGAGCAAAAATCGAAAGCCGCAATGGAAAAATTGCCGAAGGATTCGGTTCCATGTCAGTCGGAAATATCTGGGCATGGCGGGGCAACACTACAGCACCGGACAAAACCTTGGAAGCAATGCTCCACTTTAGCAAGAGCATCGCCGACAAAGCGGCAGGATGCGGACTGTCAGGACACCCGCTTGAGTGGACTTATGATTACGCTAAAACCTACGATGCAGTTGCCGCAGAAACCGTCAAGACGCTCGATATCAAGGAAGCGATGCCGCCGCTGGCACAAGTTGTCATGGCAAGTCCGTTGGATATGGCTGTCTTCGATGCGTATGGAAAAATGCTCGGCGCAAACACTTACAATCTGCTTTCAAAGGAGTTTTGCAACCGCGACCTGTCATATTATCTTAATGATGACTTCAAAGGTGAATATCTCGACCAGTACACGCTTCGGGTTCCAAAGAAACAGATGCCTCTCTATGTTCTGGCAGGGTCGACAGACCCTTTGACTTCAGGTGAGGTGAAAGACCCTATCGGCGACGGTCTGCCGGAACATCTTGAGGACTGGATTCTCCACAGCGGCGCAACTCACATAATGATAAAAATGCTCGGAGATGATATTGACTGGGATGTCAACAGGGTGCTTGCCGTCAATAAAGTTACTGAAGCGGTGCAAGCGAAACGGGGCTGTACCGAGTGGTTTTACTGCGTGGATTTTAATGAGAAGTGCGGCGATGTGCAGTATCTCCTCGACTTTTTTGACCGCGTGAAGCGCGGTTCACCGGCGGCATTTGAACGGCTCCAATTCGTGGAACAGCCGACGCATCGGGATTTGCGGGCTTTTCCGAACCGTTTGCATGCTGCGTCAAAGATTAAGCCCATTCTTGCCGACGAGTCGATTGTCAATTTCGAGTCCTTGCAGGACAGCCGAAAAATGGGATACTCCGGCGTGATGCTCAAATCCTGCAAGGGACAGGCGGAGTCATTGCTCACGGGAGCGGCAGCACAAAAGTACAAACTTTTTTTATGCGTGGGCGATTTGACTTGTTCTGGTGCAGCATTTTTACAATCGGCAGCGTTGGCAGCGCGAATTCCGACGGTGACCTCGGTTACCGGAGTTGCGAGACAACTCTGTCCGAAAGCCAATGTTCCGTGGGCAGAACAATATCCTTCGTCATTTACCGTCAAAGACGGAACCGTGAATCTGAGTTCCCTAGACGGACATGGGCTGTATTGACTGTTTAAGGCGGGACGCTTTTTTGCGTCCCCGCTTGTTGTACCATTGCAAACATGAACATAATAGGTTAGAATCTCAGTGCAATGTCAATCATAACAAAAGAGCAAATCACGGAACAAAAGAAAAGTAATAGTTTTGCGGGTTTCATCGGAAATCAGCAAGATGCCGGTATGATTGTGTTTGCATTGAAAAACCTCGGTCATTTGCCGGAAGATTTTAACGCCGAATTCCTGTATAACCTTCTTCGGCACAAGAATTCCGATATTCGGCAACTAGCGGCTAAAAACATCGGAAAATTAACAGAGAATAAAGATGCACAAATCCTTTTTGCTCTCTACGGACAGGAAACCGATACAAGCGTCCGCCGTGAAATAGTATCGGCAATCGGAAGAAAACGAGATGTCTCGAACAAATCAATACTCATACAAATTTTGCAGGATAACGACCCGAAAGTTGTTTGTCAAGCGGTGAGAGCATTGTTAGTATTTGTCCGTGATAAAGAAGTGATAGCGGCATTAAAACCATTGATAAATCATCCCAACGAAATGGTTAGGACTGTTATTTACAAAGAATTCTTTTCGGAAAAAAGACAACATACAGACCGGTTAGCCCATACCGAAACTTTTTCTTTTTTGAAAAACGCTGTTGTTAATGCGGATGTGTTGGAAGCATTAAAATTCGTTCCTGATGAAAGTGTTCACTTGACTTTTACATCTCCCCCTTACTATAACGCAAGGGACTATTCAATTTATCAAAGTTATCATGAATATCTTGAATTTCTGGAAAAAGTTTTCATTGAAACACATCGTATTACAAAAGAGGGGCGGTTTCTAATTGTCAATACATCGCCGGTCATTGTTCCCCGCATTAGTCGTCAACATTCAAGCAAACGGTACCCTATTCCGTTTGATTTGCATCACTACATCGTTCAAAACGGTTGGGAATTTATTGACGATATAGTATGGTTAAAACCGGAAGCAAGTGTAAAAAATCGCGTCGGCGGGTTCATGCAGCACCGAAAGCCATTGGGATATAAGCCCAATGCGATTACGGAATATCTGCTTGTATATCGCAAGACAACTGATAAGTTGCTTGATTGGAATATGAAAAATTATGATGCAGGGACTATTGAAGAGAGTAAGGTAACAGGCGAATACGAATCAACTAATGTATGGCGGATAGACCCTTGTTTTGATAAAGTGCATTCCGCTGTATTTCCTGTGGAATTGTGTAAGCGGGTCATACAGTACTATTCTTATAAAGGTGACCTCGTCTTTGACCCTTTTGCCGGAAGCGGTACAGTTGGACGAACAGCAAAAATGTTAGAAAGATTGTTCTTTCTAACCGAACAGAATACAGAGTATTTTGATTATATGAAGTCGAAGTCAAAACCGTTGGCTGCTCCTAACGCTGTCGTATCGACATTTTTAACACTGAAAGAATTCAAGGAAAAAGCAAATGATGCTGACTGAACGCGTGATTATAAACATAGTTAAACGGTTAATATCTGGGCAGGATTATCGTATTGAAGTGGTTGCGTTAATCAACGCCGAGTTTATGCAGTTTGCGGTTGACTTTTTCAAGAAAGTTATTGACGCTAAGCTCACAAATCAATCCGTGTGCGAGGATTGGTATAAACATGTATTCCTTGATACACATTTATCTCCTGATGATATAGCGATACATTCTGGATTAAACAAAAAGACAATTCACAATATGTTCAATTCAGCAACACGTCAGATAGTTCTTGACGCGTCGAAGGAGCATTATGAAACGCTTTGTCAACTGATACAAAATCTCGTAGACGAGCAGTCGGAAATTGATTTAACTTTGACAATTAAAATTAACGGAGTGAGTGTTGACCTCAACATGAATGAAAGTTTAATTGTCATTAACACATTAGCAGTAAAGCGCGCTGCGCTTCGCGGCGGTGCTTGGTCAACGGCAGGAAAACAAGTCGAAAAACTATTGATGCGGACATTGTGTTCTTTATTTCAAGTACCGCATGAGAATTTTACGCAAGAGCATAATCCCGAAAGTATGCGGGAAGTCGATTTTTATTTGACAAAAGGAAACAAGAAACTCCGTTGTGAAGTAAAGTTAATGGGACGCGGAAATCCTGAAAGTGCCGATGCAATTTTCGCTCGGGAAAGTGATGTTTTTATTGGTGATAAACTTTCGGATAAGAACAAGGCGCAGGCGGAACAATTAAACGTTCAATGGGTGGAATTGCGGGCAAAGAACGGATACAAGCGGCTTGAAAAGGTTTTGGAACACTTTGGTGTCCCGTTCACGCCGTTTAACGGAGATTTACATGTGGAATTGGATAGAATTTTGAATGGACTTTTACTCCAATAGCCGCCGACACTGTAAATCGAGGAGCCGGAAACTTTATACTTGGTGAGTGACCAGTGGCGGTCCCTTTGGGTATGTTATCGTTTCCGCCGGATTATCATCAGCGACTCGTATTTCATTCACTACTCACCACTCACTACTTCCTTTTCATGATATAATCACGCATTAAACCATTTCGGAACCAGCGGGATAATGCCAATGTACCGACAATATATCCTTTCGTTAAATATCTTCCTGTTTTTATTTCTGCCGCTTGCTGCGCTTTCGCAGGAAAAGAAATTCAATCTCGC
>WRCR01000335.1 GCA_009783865.1 Planctomycetaceae bacterium
AAGAAGCAGAATAACAGTCGGACGACATGCCGCAGAGATGTTTCCGCATCGTATCGATTTTCGGTTGCCCAGTAGTACCAGTTTCTGATTTCGAGGAAGAATTTTTCGCCGAGTGTTTGTCTTTGTTTTTCGTCTTCTTCTTGTTCTGCTTTGATAACTTGGAATGCTTTTTCGACATCGGCAACGCTGCATTTGACCCATTCGGTGTCGCGACCGGTGTCGGCAAATTGTTGGACTTGAAAGCCCTTGTTTTTTAGATGGCGGTGGATTCTTTTGTCGATGCCATAGAGTTCGGTATAGACGGCATCTCGCCAGACGATTTCGAGGTGGAGATTGAGTTCGTGTCCTTGCTGTTGGACTCGTTTGTCGACATTGCCGTGTGTCTCGCCGATTTTGAGATAGCCGGCGTGTTTCTCGATGTCGGGCGTGGAATATGCGTAGAGTTTCATTGTTTTATAATTCGATATGATTCGAAAATGCTGCTTCGATTATATCGGATGCTGCGTAGAATAGCAAGTTCACACCGCTGGTTGACACCTGCGGCTATCAATTTGACACGCCGCTCGCCGCTAAATTTCAAAATAGGTAAAATAACGTAAAATCGGACTGATTTTTTGCTCTTGCCAATTCCCGTCAAGTGTGTAATAATATGGTGTTGAATTGTCCGGTTCCTTTATCACCCGCAGGATAAGTTCCTGCGCTAACAATCCAGAAAAACTATGTCTGAAGTAAAACCATTGCTTGCTTATCCTCGTCTTTGTATTGCCTATTTTTTACAGTTCGCCATTTGGGGTGCCTGGGCGGGTGCGCTCGGCGGCTACACCTTCGGCGTATTAGAACTGCCCGGCTGGCAAATCGGCTGGCTCTACGCGGCGATTCCGCTCGGCGCAGTCATTTCTCCGCTGTTTATCGGTCCCATCGCTGACCGATATTTTGCGGCGCAGAAAGTCGTTTCGCTTCTGCACTTTTTCGGCGGTCTCGCTCTGCTCGGTGCAGGTGCCGTCTGTCAATATAACCTGCTGCAAGGCGACCAACTGTTTTACGGATTAATGGCGTTGATTCTCTTTTCCGGTATCTGCTTTATGCCGACTATCCCGTTGATCAACTCCATAGTATTCAAACATTCACCATCCGGTTCCGCTCCCTACGTTTTTGTTTTCGGAACTATCGGCTGGATTGTTGTCAATCTTTTCATTGCCGCATTTTTGAAGGGGGCGGACGAACCATTCTTCTTCTATGCCGGCGGCGGCTGCGGTATCCTGTTAGCACTTTACTCTTTGACACTGCCGGATACACCGCCGAAGGGCGCGCCGAAACCCGGCGAAAAATCCGACGCGCTCGGTCTGGGTGCCTTGAAACTTTTCAAAGACCCCGGTTTTGCGTTTTTCGTAATCTGCGTTTTCCTCGCAAGTATTCCGGCGTGCAACTTCTTCTTTCCGTTTATGGTTGATTATTTGTCGCAGCACGGTCATCCTTCACCGGTTGCATTGACGACTTTGAATCAGTTCTCCGAAATTATTTTTATGTCGCTGCTGCCGCTGGCGATTTTAACAATCGGCTTGAAATGGGTAGTTGTTATCGGTATGGCTGCATGGGCTTCGCGTTATTTTATTTTTACGATACCGACTTTTGAAGCGGCTGTTATCGGATTGATTCTGCACGGATTCTGCTATTCGTTCTTCTATGCTGCCGCTTATATGTATGCAGATAAGAAAGCACCGGCGGACTTGAAAGCAAGCGTCCAGAGTTTGATGGTATTTCTGCTTCTCGGTGTCGGACAGGTTCTCGGAAGTCAATGGTACGGTTATATGCACGACTTGGATTCAAACAAACCGGCTGCTGTTACCGATGAAATCTTCAAAGATGCGGTGTTCCCGAAGTGGGACGACATCAAAATGGCGGACTCCGCTTGGAAATATCTTGACCTCGGCAAAACGGTTACTGACTTGATGAAGAAAGACGATGCCCAAGAGGAAGAAAAAGATTTGGGGGCTATCCTTGATGCGGACAAGAACAACGTAATCACTTCGGCAGAACTTGAGAAAGCAGAGGAAACGTTGAAAATCGGCGGAACAGAATACAAGAAAGCCGACATTGAAAAGACACTCCGCAATATTGCCAAAAAGCCGGAAGGTGATTTTGAAGTTGCCCGCAAGGATTACCTGAAAATTCAGGCGTATAACTGGAAGGGTATTTTGTTTGATTACGACAAAAGCATAAATGCCGCAAAAGAAGGCAAATTTGAATTGCCGGGTCCGACTTTGTATCTCGTATTCTTTTTAGTGCTGTTCGTGTTATTCGGAAGAGAACCGAAAGATGAAAAGAAAGAAGAGAAACCGGAGGAAACGAAATGAAAAATTTGTTTTCCTTTACTGCGGTTGTCGTAATAACGGAGTATTGTTTTACGGCTTGTTTTGCTGCCGACCCGAAGCCGTTTGACGGTGCGTCCGGCAAATACACAAAACTCGTTTGGTCAGACGAGTTTGATTACAGCGGACTGCCGAATCCCGAAAAATGGGGATATGAAAACGGCTATGTCCGCAACAATGAAAAACAATACTACACTAAAGAGCGGCTTGAGAATGCCGAAGTAAAGAACGGAAACCTTGTTATAACCGCAAGGAAAGACGACTTTGTTTATGATAAAGACAAGGTTTCGCCGATAACTTCCGCAAGTGTGATTTCAAAGGGCAAAGGATTCTGGAGCCGCGCACGGATTGAAGTGCGGGCGAAAGTTCCTTCCTCGCTGGGAACCTGGCCCGCGATTTGGATGCTGCCGAATGACCGCTCGCAGGGGTGGCCTCTCGGCGGTGAGATTGATGTCATGGAACATGTTGGTTTTGCGCCTGATTTGGTGCATTTCAACATTCATGTCCGCAAGAATCACCCTAGAAACGATGAGGAAAAAGCATCCTTCGGAAAGTTAAAGAAGATTCCTTTTGGGGCGAAAGTTCCCATCGGCGATGTCAATGCTTTTCACGTTTATGCGGTTGAGATTTTCGATGACCGGATTGATTTTTACATTGACGACAAGAAGGTTCATACTTATGAAAATACCGGCGAAGGGGAAATTGCGTGGAACTTTGACAAGCCGTTTTATTTGCTGCTGAATCTCGCATACGGCGGTGCGTGGGGCGGTTCAAAAGGAACGGACGATTCCAAACTGCCGCAGCAGTTTTTGGTCGATTATGTCAGAGTGTGGCAGTAGCGATTACGCAGGATTAGAAATCCTGTGCTGAAAAGGGAGACACTAAATGATACCAAACGAATGGCTGAACAGAGCGGAACAAATACGGCTGCGGTTGACTCAACTGCGGGACTCCCTTTGACTACGCTGCTAAATCACAACAGGTCAAGGATTTAGAAGACACAATGACTGCGGCGGACTTCTGGAACAAACCGGAAGAAGAACGCAATGCTGTGATTGCGTCCCTGAAGACCTTGAAGGCAGTCCTCAAACCCTTTGACGAAATGCAGACGGAGTTGGACAACCTCGCTGCCGTTTTTGAACTTGATGATGACGAATTGTCCCGTGACGTGCCGGAAATCCTTGCCCTGCAAGAGGTTCGGTTAAACGAGTTAGAGACGAAATCATTGCTCAATGGACCTTATGACGGCAATGCGGCTATCGTTTCAATCAATGCGCGGGACGGCGGAACCGACGCAAACGATTGGGCGGAAATGCTCTTTCGTATGTATTCGCTATGGGCAAAGAACTACAACTATGACATCGAACTGCTCGATTGGCAGGAAAACGAAGAAGCGGGTATCAATTCCTGCGGCTTCGTTGTGCGGGGTCCCTTTGCCTACGGTTTTCTGCGCGGCGAATCCGGTATGCACCGGCTGGTGCGCATCAGTCCGTTCAACTCCGAAGCAAAACGGATGACGAGTTTCGCCGCCGTTGATGTTTCGCCGGAAATTGACGATTCGATTGATATCGATATAAAAGACGACGATGTCCGCGAAGATACGATGCGGGCAAGCGGTGCCGGCGGACAGCATGTCAATAAGACCTCCAGTGCAATTCGCTTGACGCATATTCCGACCAATACGGTTGTGTATTGCCAGATGGAACGCAGTCAGCATAAGAATCGGGCTATGGCTTGGAAAATGCTGCGGGCGCGGCTCATTCGTGCCGAAGAAGAGAAACGGGAACTGGCAATGGCAGAACGGTACAAAAACATGGCAAAGGTCGGTTTCGGGTCGCAGATTCGGAACTACTTTTTGCATCCTGACCAGCGGGTGAAAGACAGCCGCACAGGAGAACAAACCGGTAATTTTCATCAGGTATTGAACGGCGATATACAGAACTTTCTCGATGCTTTCCTGCGCTGGAAAATGAAGGAGGACTAAATGAAAAATTGTTTTTTACTTTTCGTATGCGTTGTAATTATAGTAGTCGTTGCCATTTTTATTGCCGGACGCATAGTTAGCATAGAAGTGTTTGGTCAAACGGTTGAACCGATTCCGGTGCAGATTATCGAAGTGCGGGAAAAAGAGAATTGGGAAATCAAAGAGGAATTAAATCCTTTTCGGAAAACAGTACAGGGTCGTCTTGGAGTAGTCCATTTCGGAACACCGGCAACGCAAAGTTTCGACTACAGCCGGCAGCGGCTCAACGGCGGAGCGGTCTTCGACAGCAAAAACCGCTTTCTCGGTTTGGATACGATGTCGCCGACTTCACGGATTCGTCCGGCATCGCCAGACGAAACGGCAGCAGCACCGCCGCCTGTTCAAGAAGAACCGTCAAGATATAGAACCGCTCCGTCTTCTAACACGATT
>WRCR01000336.1 GCA_009783865.1 Planctomycetaceae bacterium
CGGTTTTGAATACGTCGGTGCTGTTCCGCAAAAGAACGGGCAAACGAGTTTCAAGAAGCGACAGCATCCTTTTTCTGTTTTGTCCGGTCAATTGATGATTAACTTCCGCAAAACGAAAAGTCCAAGAGCGATTATGAAAGCGAATCTTGGTACACAACTGACGGACATCATCATTCAAACGATAGAGGGTATTATCGCCCAGCATGGCAGAGCAACACTGGAGCAAATCAATGATGAACTGATTGTTCGCGGTCTTGAACTCGGTTTTCTCGATTTGTTGGCAAAGAAATACAACGACCTTACTCCGTTTTTGTTACAGAATTTTCGTTATAACGAAGATGACAAAACGTATTCGATAGCGGAAAGCAGAGGATTCAAATCGCATTTGGATGTTCGTTTGCGGATTCGGTACTATTTGATTCCGTATTTGAATCGCTGCGAGCGTGAAGGACAGGATGCCCGATTCGATGAGATTGTCCGGTCGATTATGCCGTTATTGAAGAACGGCAAAACGCCGGAGGAGCAGACGATTTTGAACGTATTGGAAGACATTGCAGAACGTCATGGAAAAGACAGTTGGCGTTTGAAGTTGGATGTGCCGCAGTTGTTCCGGTGATGAGCGCAATCTTTCGCTTGCGGCTCTGATAATTAACTCTTATATTGCCTTTGCAGTGAAAATCTGATTTTTTACGCCGGGACTTTTTTTACCTGCTTCTATTCCCATTCAATCGTCGCCGGCGGCTTGGTGCTGACATCATAAACCACGCGGTTGATGCCGTTGACCTCGTTGATAATTCGTACCGATATTCTCCGTAAAACCGCATCCGGCAAGGTCACCCAATCTGCTGTCATGAAATCATCCGTCTTAACACAGCGTATCGCAGCCGCATCGTCATAAGTTCGGCTGTCGTCTTCTACGCCGACACTCTTCACCGGAAGCAAGACCGCAAACGCTTGCGAAATGTCATCGTAAATGCCGGCGTTTATAATTTCCTCGGTTACAATCGCATCCGCTTCACGCAGCCGGTCAAGTTTTGCTTTCGTAACTTCACCGAGACAGCGTACAGCAAGACCGGGACCGGGGAAAGGATGCCGCCCGACAAACTGTTTAGGCAGCCCCAATTCAATACCGAGTTGCCGAACTTCGTCTTTAAAAAGTTCCTTCAAGGGTTCAACTAATTTTAAACCCATTTTTTTCGGCAAGCCGCCGACATTATGATGCAGTTTAATCGCCGCAGCGGGCTTATCACCGTCATAAAGAATCGCACCGCTCTCGATAATGTCAGGATAAATCGTTCCCTGCGCAAGGAATTGTGCATCGCCGAATTCCTTTGCCGCCGCTGAAAACACTTCAATGAAATGATGACCGATAATCTGCCGTTTCTCCTGCGGTTCCACAACACCGGCAAGACGGTTCAAAAAGTCCTCAGAAGCATCGACCTTTTTCAAATCAATATCAAAATGACTGTTGAACATTTTGACCACGCTATCCGCTTCATTTTTTCGCAGAAGACCTGTATCAACAAGAATACATTTAAGACGTTTCCCAACCGCGTTGGCAAGAATCGCTGCCACGACCGCCGAATCTACTCCGCCGGAAAGTCCGCAGATAACTTGCCCGCCGCCGATTTGTTCTCTTGCTTTTTCAACGGCAAGACGGGCGAAACTTTTCATCGACCAATCACAGGAACAACCGCAGACGTTTTTAGCAAAATTCTTGAATATCGTTTTATCGAACGTCTGCATACCATCGAAGATGTCAAATACCGGAATACCGAGATCGAGAATCTCCACATATCTGGTAGGACCGCCGCTCAAGATGATTCCCTTGATGCAGCGTGAAGAATTCATTGTCTGAATCTCTTCCGCCGTTATTGTGTACGGCACCACTTCGGAATACACACCTACCTCTCTCATTGTACGGGCAATGAATTGAATATGCTGCGTTCCGGAATTAAGAATAAGTATTGTTTCGTCTTGTATCATAGTTGTTTAATTGTGTCGGCAAACGGCAATAACTCTGACATCGCAGACGTTTGTTCCCGTGATGCCTGTTTTGATTAACGTGTTGTATTTCTCGAAAAAATGATAAGCATCGTTCCGCTTCAGGAACGACTCTGTAATGCTTTCGGATGTTTCTAACTGCAACCGGTACAATTTTTCAATCGTGTCCGAGTCGAAATATGCACCGGCGGCATCGGTGGGACCGTCTTCGCCGTCAGTTCCGCCGGATAAAAACATTATACCGCCCTTCGGATTCAATTCGTCGTAATGTTTCAACAGGTAATCCAACGCTGCTAAAACGAGTTGCTGATTTCGTCCGCCCTTGCCGCAAATTTCTTTAGGTGCAAGCCGCACAACCGGTTCGCCGCCGTGAATGAGCATGTCAACGTGCGGTGACTCGGCATCCGATGTTATATCGTTTTGCATTTCAATGAGAAGTTTCGCTAACTCAATACCGGTCTCTTCGGCAGTTCGATTTACTGCGTTCTCAATATACATTGACGGGGAATATCCCAATTCATAGCCCTTTTCGCCAGCCGCTTCAACTGCAAGTGCATTATTTCCGATAATGATATTTTGAACGAAGCCGCCGGAAGCGTCGTAAATTAGTTCTCCGTTTTTGTGCCGAAGTCCTTCGGCTTGCGGCTGTTGTTCTTTTTCGATAATTTTTTTCTTTTCGATAACCTTCATAATGCGGGCGAAACTTTCGCTTCGTGCCTGATTGATGAGGGATTGATTTGCCGCCATAAAATCTTGCAGTAGATCCAATGCTTTTGCGGCAGATACGGTATTATCAACGGTAGGTCCCGAAGCAATAACGTCCAGCGGGTCACCAATGACATCGGATACTATCAGCGTAATGAGTTGTTTGCCGCAGCACAAATCTTTCATTGCGCCGCCTTTGATTTTGCTTATCTTTTTTCTGACGGCATTGAGTTCGTTAATGGAAGCACCGGCTTCACTCAAGAAGCGGGTTACTTCGGTTTTATCCTGCAAGGTGATGCCGTCTTCGGGTGCGGTTAAAAGTGCGGAACCGCCGCCGGATAATAAATTTATGCAAATGCTGTCCTTCTCAAGCGAGAGCAGTAATTTTACGATTTCCTGTGTTCCGCGGAGCACTTCAGCGGTTGGTTCATTCACGCCGACGGGTCTTGCCGGATGCAGTGTGATATGTTGCAGCGGAACGGCACAGTCCGCCGGTACATTAACCCAGCCGGTTATCGGAATTTTATCCGCAATCGGCTGCAAAATTTCTTCTAGTGTTTTTGCCATTGCGCCGGATGCTTTGCCGGCACCGACAACAACGATGTTGCGAAAGCAGCGTATGGGATATTCAATGCCGCCGATGGACAGAATCTCGCCGTCAGCGGAAACGGAAACGTGGTTTCTGATTAGTTGAGCGACGCGGACTCCGTCAACTGCCGCATTCCAAACGGCAAAGACATCGCTGCGTAATTGCTGCAAAGAGCGGGGAACTGACATTCGGACTTCGGAAAAAATACAAAACGGCGGAACAATTCTTTTCAATATCCTGTATTTTACCCGAAAAGAATTTTCCGGCAAGAGCAAAAAATGCCGCTTTGAAAAATTGCGCAGTATTTAGCTGGCACTTCGGCTGCAAAAACCTTGCAGAATGCGAGAAAATAAGGTAAAAATGTGAACACCGTTCAAACGAACATCATCAACCGAAATTTATTATCATGTGGAAGGTATATGCGCTGCTTGCCGCCCTGTTTGCGGCACTAACAGCAATTTTTGCAAAAATCGGAATCGAGGGAATCAACTCAAATCTTGCAACCGGTATCCGCACCGTTGTGGTTCTCGCTTTGATTTGGGGCATCGTCTTTGCGACTGTACCGCTTTCGGCAATAAAATCACTGAACACAACTAACTGGACATTTTTGATACTCTCCGGCATCGCAACTGGCTTGTCTTGGATGTTTTACTTTTATGCGATACAACTCGGAGATGTATCGCGGGTTGCTCCCATCGATAAATTGAGCATTGCGCTGACGATTATTTTGGCGTTCGTAATCCTTGGCGAGACCGTTACGTGGCAGGCAATCGTCGGCGGAACCCTGATTGTTGCAGGAACGCTGTGCATGCTTTGGAAATAACACCGGAGATTATGAAAACGGTATATCGGCTGCGAACACGCTTCTACTGTGAAAATCCGTCAAGGACAAAGCCGTATTGCTGCGCCAATCGTAAAACGTATTCGCAATTCAATGTTTGAAATTCTTTTTCCCGCCAAGAAGAAGCATGAAACTGTTTGTCCGCATCAGAACAACATACTGCTTCATGCTCGAATTTTTCCGTTAATGCTGATGGATGTATATTGATTTCATACGTATCAAAAAAGCGGCTTTGACCTACAGATTGGAAAATCGCCGCAAGTGCCGATTTGTCCATTCTACCGGTTTCAAGAATTCCAAAATAGCCGATTTCCTGCGGAACTTTTCGCAAATATACATTGAGAATCGTTTGTTTGAGCAATCCGCCGGGCAGCCACTTCCAACAGCGGCGAGTCCATCGTTTGAAATGTCCCCATCTTTCGCGGGGAACCCGAAGCGGCAAATTGCGCCGCACTGCTTCTGTTTGCAACAATCTCCAAATATCCGGTATTACATGAATATGCTGATGTGAATCCAAATGGTCAAAACGGAGACGATATTTTTCTGCAAGATTATTCATCAATTTCATCTGTGCGAAAAATTCCGCTCGGATTTGCGAGAGCAGCGCGTCTCTTTGTTTTGAGGCAAGCATCCGCCAAACAC
>WRCR01000337.1 GCA_009783865.1 Planctomycetaceae bacterium
CTTGAGATGTTTGTGTCTGCAAAGGTTGTGCTTGCAGAGGTTGTGTTTGATTATATGGTGCTTGCGGCTGCGGTTGAACATATTGCGGCTGCTGTGCCGGCAAAAAACTCACACCGAAACCGGCAGCGGATAAAAGACCGATGAAAACAAAACGTTGAAACATAGCCGTTAATTTCTAGTTAGCGGTTTAATACGAGTAACACTGCGGAGGATACAAAAAACCGGCATTTGTGTAAAGAGGAAAAACCGGTTAAAATACCGCGAAGATTTTCACTCACTCTCACACAGGAATAACTATGAGCAAAACTATCATCGTTGTCGGAAGTTCCAACACGGATATGGTCATTAAATCGCAGAAGATTCCCGCACCGGGCGAAACCGTCATCGGCGGTGAATTCTTTTCGGCACCGGGCGGCAAAGGAGCAAATCAAGCCGTTGCGGTTGCGCGGCTCGGCGGAAATGTGACCTTCATTGCCAAAGTTGGAACCGATATGTTCGGCGACAAAGCAATCGAAGGATACCGCAAGGAAGGAATTAACACCGACCTCATTCTGCGGGACCCGGAACATGCAACCGGCGTTGCGCTGATACTCGTCGATGCAGACGGCGAAAATCTTATCTCCGTTGCTTCCGGCGCGAATGAATTTCTCAAACCGGCGGATATTGAGCGCAGCGAAACGCTGCTTGCCGCTGCCAAAGTGATTGTAACGCAGTTGGAAACGCCGCTCGATGTTTTGGAAACAACAGCCCGCATTGCGAAAAAGTATAAGGTGCCGCTGGTACTTGACCCCGCGCCGGCAAAACCGATACCGAAGGAAATCCTGAAACAGATAACCTATATCAAGCCGAATGAAAACGAGGCAACGGTTTTGACCGGTATTGCCGTGAAAGATGTTGAAAGTGCGAAGGCAGCGGGACAATGGTTTCTCGATGCCGGTGTGCAGGCGGCAGTTATTACATTGGGACGTGAAGGAGCGGTTGTTGTTCAAAAGGACTCGGCAGTTCATTTACCGGGTTATTCTGTGAAAGCGGTTGATTCAACAGCGGCTGGCGATGCGTTCAGCGGTGCTTTATGTTTCGGCTTGGCACGCGGAGAAGAACTTTTGCAGGCGGCAAAAACCGCAAGTGCGGCGGCGGCAATCAGTGTGACGAGAGCCGGTGCGCAGCCGTCATTGCCGACACCGGAGGAGTTGAAGGCGTTCCTGAAAGATGCGTAGTTGAATTGGCTTGCGTCCGCCGCTTTTTGTGTGTTATAATATCGTACGATAATTTATGTTTCCTTTCTACCGCGATGTACTAAATGATAGCCGTTGACCAGTTTATCGAAATGCTCCGCCGCAGCGGATTGGTTGAGCAGCATAAATTTGACGAAACACTGGCGGCACTGGACGTAGAATCAACGCCGGAACAACTCAACGATATCCGTTATATCGCAAGACAATTCGTCAACAGATATTTATTGACGGTCTGGCAAGTCCGGCAGTTATTCAAAGGACGCTACAAGGGCTTCTTTCTTCGGCAATATAAAATACTGGGACATCTCGGCACCGGCGGAATGAGTTCCGTCTATCTTGCTGAACACATATTAATGAAACGGCGGGTTGCCGTCAAAGTACTTCCCCGCAACCGGATGAAAAAGTCCATATATTTGGAACGTTTTATCCGTGAGGCACAAGCGGTTGCTTCGCTGGACCATCCGAACATTATCCGGGCTTATGATATTGACCAGCAAGACGATGTACATTACATTGTGATGGAATACTTTCCGGGAATCAATCTTCAGGAACTTGTCGAAAAAGAAGGAAAGATACCGTTTTCCCGCGTCGTGAACATTTTGCGGCAAATCGCGGGTGCTTTGGGCAGTGCGCATGAAACCGGCATCATTCACCGTGATGTCAAGCCGGGCAATATTCTCGTCAATGATTTGGGTGAAGCAAAGATTCTCGATTTGGGACTTGCGCTCATTGACGAAAAGATGTTTGAAGGACGCATTACACACATTCAGGAAAACACGATACTCGGCACTGCGGATTATCTCGCGCCGGAACAGGCATTGGACAGTCACAAGGTTGATGCCCGCGCTGATATTTATGCTCTCGGCGGCGTTCTTTATTTTTGCTTGACCGGACACGCGCCGTTTCCAGATGGTTCTGTTTCAACACGTCTTTTGGCGCATCAGCAGAAAGAACCGCCGAGTGTTCTGCTTGACCGCCCGGATACACCGCCGGACTTGGTTGCCCTTTGTCAAAAGATGATGAGTAAGAAACCGGAAAAACGGCAGCAGAGCGCGCTGGAAGTTGCAGGGGATTTCGAGAACTGGCTTATCAAACATGGATATGCGGAACCAGCCGAGTTTTCATCGCCGCTTGTTCCCGATGCGGCAATTAAAAACATCTTGACTGCTTCAAGCGCAGTGCAAACGGTTCAGCGCGGCAAATTGATGCGGATACTGCATCTAATGGATATGCAGGATGCCGCAAAGAGTAATGCGCCTACCGGCAATGAATCCGACTTTTCGATATTGGGCGAAGAGCGGCAAGTCAACCTGCTTGACTCTGTCGCCGGTTCGGGTATGCATTCAAGCGGACATGGTGTCGAATTCAACAGCAGCGGTGAACCGGCACCGGACGAATTTGACGACCCGATATTGCACGCATTGAATGAAATCGAAATGGAAAGAGCGCGGACGAAACCGCCGCTGAAAAAAACTTTGCCCTCTGGTAACCCTCCTGTTAACATCCCGGTTAAACCGGCTGTCATACTGGAAGTTAGTCCGCAAAAAACGGATATTCAAAATACAACCGTGCAAAAAGATATGCCGGAGAAGGATTGGTATCGTCTGATACCGGTTTGGTTTTGGACGCTGTTCATTTCGGGCTACATAATAGCAGTTTTTCTCGCCGGTATTCTTTCGACTCTGTTAGTGCAGTTATTGAGTTCGTCGGGAAAATGATTTTAGTTTTGCGGCTGCGGTTCTGATTTTCCCGGTCGGGAGGTGCGCCCTAGAATAAGACCGCCGATGGGGCTGCACAGCAATGCCAGTATCACTTTATAACGCAGTGAAGGAATACAGACGACCCGCGAGGTTCGCCGAATCGAATTCAATGAAGTACGGACGACATACTCCGCCGACAGCCAAAGCCATTTCGGCATGGCATCCTTTTTGAAAAACTTCATCGCCTCTGTTGAGTGGAACCCTGTGTGCGTGAAGCCGGGACAAAGTGCTTGTATTCTAACGCCATATTGGCGGACATCGCATTGCAGCGACTTGGAAAAACTCAATACGTATGCTTTTGTTGCGATGTATTCTGCCGAATCCGGTCCGTACAAAAAAGCGGCAACGGAAGAGAGGTTAATCACGAATCCCTTCTTGTTATTGCACATTGGCACCAGTGCTGCCCGCGAAAGCCGCATCAGAGCAATGACGTGTACACGTATCATCATTTCGTCCGCATCGGAATCAACATTCGGAAATGTTGTACCGAGTCCGAAGCCGGCGTTGTTGACCAGCACTTCGAGTGCCTCTTCTTTTTCGAGACGTTCTTCTAACTGCTTCAACTCGTCGGGTTTGGAAATGTCACAGACGATAGGTTCGACTTGAATGTTATATTTTGCCTCCAAATCGGTTTTGAGTTCGTTGAGGAGATGTCCTCTTCGTGCGATGACGAACAGGTTGTATCCTTCGGCAGCCAGTTGGCGGGCAAATTCTTTGCCGAGTCCTTCACTGGCACCGGTAATTGCGGCTAGTTTCATATAGGAGGAATCAGGAAATAGGGGTTGCAATAGATTATGCCTGAATTGTAGTACATTCGGAAAAAATAATCAAGGCAGTTTAGGGGCGGTTCAACGAACCGCAACCCTTGCAAACATCGCCTCATTCGATACACTACAGTAATATGACACGAAGACAAACCTTTCAGAACACATTTTATACTCACGACAATCTGTACGTTCTTTCGGGCTTGAACAGCGGACTCGTTGACTTGATATATCTCGACCCGCCGTTCAACACGAAGCGGGTGTATTCCGCTTCCGTCGGCAGCAAAGCCGCGGGTGTCAGTTTCAAAGATATGTGGACATGGAAAGACGTTGATGAACATTACCTCGGTACGCTTGCTATTAAGTTTCCCGCGCTTGCAAGATACATAGCGGATGTTGGTGTACTCCACAGCAAACCAATGATGGCGTATCTGACTTACATGGCGCAGCGCATCATCGAGATGCACAGAGTGTTGAAAGACACCGGCAGTTTATATTTGCATTGCGACCCTGCGGCGAGTCATTATTTGAAAAGTGTGCTGGACGGTATCTTCGGCAAGAATAATTTTCGGAATGAAATTGTTTGGCATAGAAATGAAATATGGAAAAAATACTCTGACAGCAGATTTGACCCCGCCGCTGACCATATTTTTTTCTATACTAAAACTGATAAATATACATATATTCCGCAATATATCAAAAGTGCGAAAGACCCTTCAAATTCATATAATTCAGCAGATGAAGGCGGAAGAAAATATAGAGCAGTTTTAATAACAGGACATAAATCACTGGGTAAAACTTCAAAAGGAATGTATAAATACAGGGGATACACTCCAGAATACGGCTGGACAGTGGATAAGGAAAAGTTAATAGAAATGGATGAACAAGGATTGTTAATTTGGAAAGACGGAATTTGTAAAAATTATAAAAAGTATTTAGACGAGAGAACAGAAAGAGTAAATTCTGCCTGGTATGATATAGTGTCTGCACGCGGCAAAGAACGCACCGGCTATCC
>WRCR01000338.1 GCA_009783865.1 Planctomycetaceae bacterium
TAAAACTGCAATGACCAATGTGGGCCAACCGGGCGTTATAATCCCTGACAACAACACTTCTGCTAAAACATAAAACGCATAGCAAATACTCATTGCCGCAACAAAAAGTCCGCTGGCTGTTATCAAGCGAAGCGGCAATACGGAAAAACTGGTGACGGCATCCAATGAAAGCCGAAATAACTTCGCAAAAGAGAACTTTGTCGTTCCTGCTGTGCGGGGTTTCGCCGTAAATGAAATGCCGACCTGCCGAAAACCTAGCCAAGAAATCATCGCCCTCAAGAATCGGGCATTTTCTCCCATCAAATTGACGGCATCTACCACTTTTCTGTCCAATAGACGGTAATCAGAGGTACCTTCCGGCATAGACGATTGCGAGAGCAAATTCATCGTCTTTGCAAATAGCGATGAAGTAGAGCGTTTAACAAATCCGTCTTCTTCTGAATAGGTTCGGACAGTGAACACACTGTGAACACCATTTTTCCACTGCTTGACCATTTCGGGAATTAGTTCAGGCGGATGCTGCAAGTCGGAGTCCATTGTAATCACAGCATCTCCCTGAGCGAATTGAAGTCCTGCTGAAGCCGCTGCTTGATTGCCGAAGTTTCTGGAGAACCGCAATATTTTAATCCGCTGGTCTTCTGCATGAAGGGACTGAAGTATTTCCCAAGTATTATCGGTGCTTCCATCGTCTACAAGGACGATTTCCCACGCATCGGTCAATCGGTTGAGTTCCGCTTTAACGGCATCGATGAAGTGACATACTCCTTCGGCCTCATTAAGTACCGGCGAAACAACGGAAATGACCGGTGTTGTTTGCCTATTGTAAGAAGGGGAAATTTGTACAGTATGCGGTGTGGAAGTCATACGAGAATGGTTTAGGAAATTAAAGTGTTGAAACCAACGTTGCAGAAGAATAACAATTATGGGAAACAGCGTCAAGACGAGTTTTACGATTCAATACCGATAATATAATCCGATACCGGCAGCGTTGTTTTCCACAACGGGAAATATCACCATTCCCCTTGGTAATTTAGTTCCTTCCGTTGCCGAGACCGCACGAACCGAAAGATACCCAATATACCAGCCGAGCAGTGCTTGCGATAAGTAATGGGCATTATCATTGACGCGGCTCCATGCGGGAACGATTGACAATGTATAAAACAATCCTTTCAAGTAAAGTTTATCCGTCATGTGGGCGGCTGTGATAAACGGTATTGCTCCGATAAAAGCGTGACCGCTGGCACCGTGGTCGTTTTGAAACGGATGCCAATAGGAAGTACCGTCTCTCGGACGGTCTCCACCGGTTATAAGTTGCACGGCTAATAGTGTCGGAAAACCGACAAAATAGCCCCGCATCGTTCTGTCTGTGAATTCAAAGAACGGTCTGGGGTTGTTAGTTCGTCCGTATTTTTCCTGCAAAAACCGATAAGATAAAGCGGAGGCAACTGTAATGGGAATAAAAATCTTTCCTTCGCCGAACCATTTTGAAAATTCGCTGAATTCGTTAGTGAAATTACACTCGATATGTCTGTTGTACCAATTCTGAAAATTGCTGTCGATTTTTGTATTTGCCATAATGCCGGCACCTAGCAGAGCAAGACCGTAGTTTCCGATGTTATTTTTCTGATACAGGTTGCCGTAATCGGAAAAAATGCGGTCGCGTTCCCGATTTCCGAAGCGATTAAACGTTTCCGAAAACGGGAGCGGCGTATGAAAAGTCGGCGGCGGAAAATTGCCCGAACACTCCAAACTCTGAGCGCAGACAGTGACAGGCAATGAACAAAGCAATATGACTACACGCAGCAAAGGCATATTATCAATTTCTAACTGTTTTTGAAAAGACAAGCGGCGGATTGTAACGATTTCGGTGAAAATCGTCAAGACGGTTTTCTAAATAGATGCAGAGAACGTTTTCCGTTTAACGTTTTAGAAATTCAAACATCCCTCTTGCTTTTTCGAAAAAATCAGACAAAATTGTCCATCGGTATCAACAAGTCCTTTAACTCATGAGGTTTTCCAATGTCCGTTTTCGCTCAACTCAAAGAATCGCTGGCAAGTTGTCTCGAAGACGAAGTTCTCGAACTCGTCGAAAAATTGCTGCAAGACAAAGTTCCTGCCGCCGAAATCATTGCCTGCTGCAACGAAGGAATGGGACTGCTTGGCACCCGCTTTGACGAAGGCGGGGCCTTCATTCCTGACCTGATGTTCGGAGGAATGATTATGAAAAAAGTAATGGATAAATTAACTCCGCTTCTCAAAGACGGTGAATCAGTACAGCAGAAAGGCAAGAAGTTTCTCATCGGTACAGTACAGCATGATGTCCACGACATCGGCAAAGACATCACCGCAATGGTGCTGCGCGGCAACGGCTTTGACGTGATTGACCTCGGCGTTGATGTCCCGCCGGAAAAGTTCGCCGAAGAAGTCGGAAAACATAACCCCGACTTTCTGGGAATGAGCATTCTGCTCACGACATGCTATAAGTCCGTTGAAGCAACGATGAACAAACTGCGGGAAGCCGGTCTGCTTGACGGTGTGAAAACCTGCATCGGCGGAGCAGCGGCAAGTCCGCTGGTTGCACAGCACAACGGAATCGACTTTTACGGAAAAACCTCGATTGATTGCGTGAATTGGGCGAAACAGTTCGCAAAATAATTGATAACCGTGTATCAAAAACGGCGGCAAACCGATTTTTGCCCTTTATTTTTCTACGCAAAATTGCTAATATTCGCCTATGTGCGGCATCCGAATACATTGCAGTGTTTCGCTATTTTTCTGTACTATCGCTACGTCTATCATTATTCTGACCGGTTGCGGAACAACCCGCTGGAGCGACTCTTCTCGTACTGCAACAGAACAGTTGCTCATCAGTTCCGCAATCGACCGCGCTGTCGGGAAAATTGATTTTACGCCGATGAAAGATAAACGCGTCTTTCTCGCAACAGAAGCGATTGAAGGAGTTACCGACCACAAATATTTGGTTATGTCGCTGCGGCAGCAACTTTCTTCGTCGGGCGGTATCCTCTGTAATTCAAAAGAGCAAACCGACTACGTCGTTGAAGTCCGTGCCGGTGCTATCGGAACAGACAGAGACGAAACGCTTATCGGTATTCCGGCTTTCAATGTACCGACGTTTCCGGGTTCAACATTTTCCGGCACAATACCGGAAATTCCGATAGTCAAGCGCACAAAACAGCGGGGCATTGCGAAAATTGCGGTCTTTGCTTATAACAATCATACAGGTTTGCCGGTTTGGGCTTCCGGCAACAGTCAGAGCGAAAGCACGACGGACAATCTTTGGTTTGCCGGTACAGGTCCGCTCACGAAGGGCAACATATACGAACATTCTACTTTTGCAGGCGGCAGTGTTCCGACTATTCCTTGGAAGCGGTATAAAAGGGAAATGACCTTTGCGGATTCTGTTGCGTTATTCAATGAGAAGCCCGATGCGCAGCCGCTGACTTCGCCTTCACCTCTGCGTGAAAACATTCAGAAAGCACCGGAAAACAAAACGCCGGAGATGCTTGCGGCTGAACCGCCGGTGCCGCAGCAGGTACGTCCGCTGCCGGCTGTTCCATTTCTTCCGGTGCCGGAGCAGCCGATTCCGCAGTATGCTTCACCGTTTGATATATCGCGTTAATGAGGAGTGAACGCCGAGCGGCGGACTCTAACAACCGCAATAGTCATCGCCGACTGTTATTCTCTTCCCCGAGTTTTGCGAATTGAAGACGTTATATTTTAACTTTAGACGCAATTTTACCGATAAAACGACAGAAGGACTATCTTCAAAGGATTTAGTATTCCCGTTTGGATATTTAGGGAAAAGTGTCAAATAGCGGTATTAAAACAAATAATACAATATGCGTGGAAAAAGTAAATTTGTTTTTCCGCAGCCGATGTTTTCGTGTTTGCGCTGCGGTTTTAATTCCGCTGTTCCTGTCTGTCCTCAACATCGAAGAAACAAGAGGACAAACGGACAAGAAAAATTCATTGCCGGTCTATACTTTTATCGAACCGACTGAATACCGTTCGCTGCTCGACACTGTTCCGTTTGAAGAAGCCGCAAAAAGCACCTTGTTTCCCAACACTCTTGCCAATAGGATACGCAAGTTATCAGAAAATAATTCAGAAAATGATGCAGAAAACAACAGGGATGCCGCCAATTCCGCCGCGCTTTCCGTCTTGTCCCGCTGGGCTGCGGATACTCTTCAGACACTGACGGCTATGACGTGGTTTGCCGAAAAGGGGCAATATCGTTCCTGCATTATCTGTCAAAAGAAATTAGAAGACGCTGTCGCAGAATTGGCAAATATCCGCAGAATCATGCTGCAACAAAATAATCTGCAAAACAGTCCGCAAAAGATAATGCTGGAAGAAATACAGTTAGGATTAGAAGAACGCTGTCTTCTTTGGAAATATGCTCTTTGGGCTGCACTTGAACCGGCATTGCCGATTTCCCGCTTGTTTGATAAGAACGCTGACGATTTACACCGCTTGGCAAAAAAGACGCTCGACGCTGAAAATTATTTTTTGAAAGACAACGCCGCTGCCGGAAACAATAAGAAATCCGGAGAACTCTGGTGCGAATATCTTGACACTAAAGCATTTCGCACGGACTTGGAAGCAGTGCAGCGTTCATTGCAGAGTCCGATTATCCGCGTGTCCAGCAGTCCTTCCGTTATACCGATTTCTTTACTCGTATCATTCAGCGGCAGAGCCAATACCGTTCTGAACCGTTTGAACAGCAAGGAATTGACGAAAGACCAA
>WRCR01000339.1 GCA_009783865.1 Planctomycetaceae bacterium
ATGAACAACACGGCAGGAACGATGAGCAGCATTGCCTTGGGGTAAATCATACAGAATATGATAACCGGCACAGCAATCAGATAACACCACATAGGAATTTTTTCTAAATCCGGCAGTGCCAGCCATAACAGGCAGAGAATGGGGGCGATTTTGATAAGCGAACCTATCGGACGGTAATTCCGCGGGTCGCAGGAATACTGATAGAGCGAATATCCTGCGACCGTCATCAATAAAACGGCGATAATTCCAAGCCGGGACCTCAATGATAGTTGAAACCAAAAGTTCATAAACAGATTTTACCGTGAAAAGCGGATTGTGCAAGATTGCTCTTGCGTTAAATCGCACTTTTCGGCATACTCCGCAGTATGACTATTCTCGACCGATATATTCTTAAGAAGTATTTCATTAATCTGATACTGTGGTTCTTCTGCATTATCGGGATTTATATCGTCTTCGACTTATTCACGAATCTCGAACCGTTGCTTGAAGCCGCCAAAATTGCCGGAAAGAAGGAAAAAACCATTTTTTTCTACTATCTCTTCAAGTCGGTTCCCGTCGCTATGATGCTTTGTCCGCTTCTCGGCTTGATTTCCGCTATGGTAACAATCGCAATGCTGATTCACCACAACGAACTGATTCCGATTCAAGCGGCTGGGATACCGACTTTGCGAATCATTGCACCGTTGGTCGTTGTTGCGGTTTTACTCGCCGGCACCGCTGCCGTTGTTCGGGAAACGGTGCTGCCGCATTATCTCGATGAACTCGTGATGACTATCGGACAAGTCGGGAAAAACAAAGGAACTATCGTCAACGCAACCATCGACAACGTCACCGGCATTGCGATTCAAGGAGAATTCCTTTTCCGAAAAGAACAGTATTTGACCGAACCCAATTTTGTGCTTCACAAGCCGTTGGTTAGACAGCACGCTTATTTGAAAGCGGCAAAGGCGTTTCATTATCCTGCCAATGGAAAACATCCGGCGGGTTTTATGCTCACGGGCTTGAAAGAAGAAAACGAAGTAACAAAAGGCGAAACGTTAAAACTCAATAACAAGGATATCATTATTACGAACCGCACCGCACCGGACTTTGTCGAGAAGGGCAACTGTTTTGTCGTAACCGATGTGCCGTTTGATTATCTCGGTGCCGATGATGCGTGGCGTCAATATGCCTCGACTTGGGAATTGCTCAAAGCGGTACGGAATAAGTCGTTGGATGTCGGCGATAGAGTTGCCAGTGTGATTCATATTCGTTTATTGCAGCCGTTTCTTGATATAACGCTGTTGTTTCTTGGTCTGCCGCTGATAGTTGCTTCCGGCGACCGCAATGTTTTCAAAGTGATGGGCATCAGCGCGCTGGTTGTTTTTGCATTTCTTGCGGTATGTCAGGGCTGTCAATGGCTCGGCAGCAGTGCGGAGATGCCGGTACTTGGAGCGTGGCTGCCGCTCATTATTTTTCTGCCGATGGCGGTCAATCAAATGCTGAAATTGCGGGAAAAATGAGCCGGAGTACCGGCTAAATTGTGTTGCCTTGACTTTCTCTTTCTGTTCCATTAGAATTCAGTTTTCTATCGTGGAAAAACTTTTTAACCCAAACATTCAGAGGAAAAACTATGAAACGATTTATGCTGTTTTCGATTACGTTACTCACATTGACCGGTTTGCTCTTATCAACGGTAAATGTATTCGCCGTTGATCCTTCAAAACGACCGAGAATTTATTCGCTGCTGCCGGCTGATATGCACGGTCCAGACGGTCTAACCGTCTCCGACACCACCGGCTCGCTGTTCCTGACCGTTCCGAATTTCAATGGACGCAAAGACGACAAGGGACCGAAACTCAACCCCGGCATTCTTGCCAAAATTGAAAAAGACGGAACCGCCAAAAAGATTCTCGAATTTCCCGTTCTGGCTTCGACCGGTCAAACCGGCTGCATGGGACTTGACTTCGGACCTGACGGACATCTTTACGTTGCCGACAATCAGTACTTTTTCGATAAAAAAAGTAAATCCCGTGTGCTGCGGGTTTTAATGAAAGGCGATGTCCCGACCGGCAAAGTCGAAGTCGTTGCCGAAGGTCTGAATCTGGCAAACGCCGCTCTTTGGACGGACGAAGCACTATTTGTTACCGATACATTTTTGGATTTTCCGGGCAAATTCGGAGTTGGCGGTGTTTGGGTTTTCCCGAAAGACAAAGCACTGAAAGCTGGCGGCAGCGAACCAACGATTAAAGTTGTCCCCGTCCCCAACGCCCAATATCTCGGCTGGACTGCCGATGTGAAAAAGATTGACCGAGGCGACAACGCCGGCTGGGACGGAATAACCGTCGCACCCTGCGGAACGCTTTACGGCGGCAATTTCGGAGACGGCGCACTTTATGCCGTGCGGAAAGGCGAAGACGGAAAATACAAAGTCGAAACAATTCACGCAGCAGGTGAAGTTATCGTCTGCTGCGATGGCGTGTTTTACGACAAAGTGACCAATAAGATTTACATAAACGATTCCGCCAAGAACGCAATCTGGGCATTCAAACCGACCAAGCCGGGTGAAAAGGCGCAGATTGAACTTATCTGGGAAAACGACGACACCGACGGCGCAGACGGCTTGCTCGACCAGCCCTGCGAATGTGTTGTTATAGACGGCAAGATGATTATCGTCAACTTCGACTGGCCCTTTCCGGGTTTGAAGAACCAAACCTTTCAACCGATTTCCACACTGTCGTACATCAAATTGTATGATGTTAAACAGCCGGTTCAAAAGAAAGTCCGACCGCTGCAAAGATTGCGGGGAAGATAACCGGTTCTTAACAAAGAAAACGTAAAAAACTATCAACGAATCCTTGCGTCCCTTTGCGTCCTTTGCGGTAAAAAAAGATTCAACCGCAAAGAGCGCGGAGAGCGTAAAGAACGTAAAGGGCTGGAGATATGTTAATGGTAAAATTTGAAAAACAAAAGAGCATCAGCATCATACTGCTGTTCTTTGTTGTGTTTCTTATCGGGGGAACCGTTTCGATGGTCCTTGCCGAAGAAAAAACGTCTGTAGTACAATCTCCAGAACTAACCGGATTGCTCTTGAAGGATATGGATTTCAGCGATGCGGAATTTACCGCAGCATTGAAACTTGCCGGAGCATTGAAATCTTCGCCGCAACTCAAACAACTCACACTGCGTCGTCTTCCGAAAATTACCTTCATTCCGAAAATTGATACTTTGCGAAACCTGTCGCTTATCGAGTTGAACATTACCGGCAAAATGTTCGATTCGATTTTGGAAATGAAGGATTTAACCGCGCTTGACCTTCGGTTTTGCTGCGGAATAACGCCGGAACAGTACAAACGGTTAAATCTACTGCCGAAGTTGAAGGACTTGAAAATCGGCGGTTATACCGTTAATGATGAGGTATTGAAAACAATCACACCGCTGCCGAACCTAACCGGTTTGACACTGGACGATACCGCCGTTACTGCGAAAGGGTTAGCGGACTATATCGAAAGATCACCGTCCGCAAAAACGCTCCAAATGTTCGTATTGAACAAGGGAACACTGACGGACGATGACTTGCTGCCGCTGAATCGTTTGCCGAAATTGACCCGTCTCGTGGTTTCGGACTCAATGGTTTCCGGCAGTTTTTTGGGAAAATGGGCGGCGGATGAAACAACCCGTCCGAAATTAAACCGGCTGTCTCTGAAGAATACTCTTCTCAACGAAGAGAATGCGGAACATCTGAAAAAATACAAGGAGTTGTCCGAAACTATATTAACGGGAACAATCGCCGAAGCAACTTCCAAATAATAATTTCGCCTTTAATGTTCATATTTATGTTATAATTTATACGTTCACCATTTTTGAGGTTTTTCTATGAAAATTTCACGCCGTAATTTACTAAAGTCGGCAACCGCTGTTGCCTGTACTGCAACTTTCATTCCGTCAACCGTGTTCGGAAACGAAGACAAGCCCGCGCCGAGTGAACGAATCACCGTCGGTCACATTGGTGTCGGCAATGAAGGCGGTATGCTCTTCCGCGTTACACAAGGCATCAAGGAGGCGCAAAGTGTCGCCACTTCCGATTGTTACAAAAGCCGCCGCGAGGGTTGCGCTGCCGCCTGCAAAGGTAAAGCATTTCTTGATTATCGGGAAATCATTGATAACAAAGACATCGATTGCATCGTTATTGCGACACCTGACCACTGGCATGTTCCGCAGTGCGTTGCGGCTGCCAAAGCGAAGAAGTCCGTCTATTGCGAAAAACCGCTCGGTTTGACGATGTCGCAAGTCCTGCAAATCGAAAAGGTTTTTGCAGACAACGGCGTGCAGTTTCAATACGGAACACAGCAGCGGAGTCAGCAGCATAACTGGTACGGTTGTGCTTTAGTCCGGGAAGGCGCAATCGGAAAAGTTGTGAAAATCGAAGTCGATGCACCCGATGGTCACGGCGGCGGAAATCAAACCGTGGTACCGATTCCAGAAGACCTCGGCGAAGCAGGTTATGAAATGTGGAATGGTCCGACACTGCTGCGTCCATACACTCCCGACAGATGCAAACCGAATGGCACCTACATGATTTACGATTATTCCATCGGCTATCTCGCCGGCTGGGGAGCGCATCCGCTGGACTTAATGGTCTGGGGCAGCGAAGCCGACGTAAGCGGCACCGTTGAAGTAAAATGCACCGGCACTATAAAATATGATGACCTCTGCAACACGGTACACCGCTGGATTGCGAACATTAAACTCGGCGAAGTCGAATTGTTGTTCAAGACCGGCGGCGAC
>WRCR01000340.1 GCA_009783865.1 Planctomycetaceae bacterium
AATTTGTCCCCGTTTCCAGTATAGCGGACTCTGTTTTCCTATTTCCCTATCCCTTCGGTGTATCGTTTGAAACGCTCCCGAAGTTGAGCTGGCGGAGCATACCGCTGTATTTCGGAAACCGGCTTGCTTTCCTGAACCGCTGTCCTGCTCTGTTGAACAGAAGAACGCTGCTGCTGCGGAGTCAAGCCGATACTCTTCAAAAATTCCTTCCACTCGTCATTCTTTTGCGAACCATCATCCGATTCGCCGCCTTGTTTCGATTGCTCCGATAACTCTTTCCACTTCTTATGATGGGCGCGCAACTCCTCCTCCGTCCAGTTGAGTTTATCGAGCAACTTCTGATTCGGCTTGCCCTTCAACTGTTCGTCAAGATACTCCAAAACGAGATTCGTCGTCTTCTCGGCAAAATCCAGCCGCGCCGCCTCGGTCTCCGTGTCAACATTGAAACCATCGCCGCCGCCCGTTCCGCTGGTTGTATCGCCCATACCGTTTGGGTTTTCGGCGTTGTTATTAGAATTAGTATCAGAAGGATTATTACCTTCGCTGTTGCCGCTGCCTTCTGAACCTTGTCCTTCGGAGTTTCCTTCGGAGGACTCACCGCCCTCCGCTCTGCTTGCTCCGCTTTCATTTCCTTGTCCCTCTGCTCCTTCGTCCGCTTTTTGCCCCATGCCGGTGCCGTTACATTCCTTGCAATCTTTGTCAGAGCCGCCGCAGGATTTACAATCCTTTTGTCCTCCGCTGCTTTTTTGTTTCTGACTTTCGGCTTGATTACCCGCTTCGCCTTCTTTTCCGCTTTCGGATTTTTGCAGCCGCTCACTGCTTCCGCTGTCGGGCGATTCCTGTCCATGACCTTCATCACCGGAAGTAAGCGTATCATTCGAGCTATCTTTCGGTAACGGCTTCGGACTCGTCTTATCGCTGCCCTGATTGCGCCGCTCATCCTTGCTGGGGTCTAAATCGCCCCGCTCTCTTGCGCCGTTATCATTCGGGTCAACCGGCACATTCCACTTGTCTGCATCGGGAAAATCGTCTTTCTTTTTGCTCTCTTCGGAATTCGGATTGCCCCGCTGATTACCGCCTTCGGTATCGTTCTTCGTTCCTTCTTTGGTTTCAGTTCGTTCACCGTCTTTTCCTTGATTTTGTTCCTGCTTTCCCCTCTTTTCACCGGAACCGCTCTCGTCTTCACTTTTTTCATTCGCTTTATTGCCCTGCTGATTTTCGCTGCCGCCCTCGCTTTCTTCCGCACCCATGTTGGAGTTAGCGTCATTCTTTTTTTCACCGTCTTCCTTTCCCGCACTGCCGCCGGTGTTCTCCTCGTCTTTCTGTTCTTGTTTATCATCGGAACCTCCTCCGCCGCCAGGTGCTTTCATTCCGTTTTCTTCTTTGCCGCTATTGTCGTCTTTCTGCTCTTCCCCTTTTTGCTGTTCATTTTGCGGTTTATCTTCCTGTTCATTATTTCCTTTTTGATTCTCACTCTTTTGATTATCACCTTCCTGTTCTTTTTCCTGCTGTTTCTGCTGTTCCGATTCTTTTTGGTCTTCCTTCATTTGTTCGATGATTTTTTCGATTGCATCGCCCGGATTTTCCTCGCCGTTCACCGGTTGTTCGGATTTGCCGTCTTTTTCATCTTTATCGTCGGGGGTCTTACGACCCTCGCTGTTATTGTTCTCGTTTTGTTCTCCGTCTTGTTCGTTTCCTTCTTTTTTTTCTCCGCTTTCTTGTGATTTGTCCGACTTATTTTCGTCGTTCTGTTCTCCGTTTTGTTTTTCGGGTGACTTTTGTTCCTCCGTTCTGTTATCTTCCGATTTGTCTTCTTTTTTGCTTTCAACGATTTTCACGTTCAAGCGCGGTGTTTCGGCGACATTCGGCGACGGCAGTTTCACGTCAACCGCTTCCGCCCAAATTTCCGCCGTATCACCGACGGTTAATCGGCTCTTCACCGGCGAAAACAATACTTCTCTTTCAATCGTTCCCGTATTTTCTTTTATCGCATCCGAAGACGAATCCAACAATTCAATCGGCTGAATCTGTTTGTTTCCCGACGCAACCCGCAGCCGCAGATGACGCAGCGCGTAATCCGGGTCTCTGGCACTGACTTTCAATTCCAATGAACCGTTAGACGGGATTTCAATCTGACCTGCTCCGAGAAGTTCGTCGGCATTCACCCATCGCACCATCGGCGGCAAATCCGGCAACACTTCCAAGCGAAATCTCCCGCCGCTGCGGGTCTTATTGCCGTTCTTGTCAACTCCCTGAAAATAAAACGTGCTGACATTGTTTTCCGATGTCTGAAGTTTGAATCGGGTTTGAAACTTTTCTCCGCTGTCGCCAACCGGATTCAATTTTCTTTGCTCGGTTTCTTTTCCGCCTGTTTCGATATACATATTACAGTTTTCAAGCGGCTGTGAACTGCGGACAGTCATCGTCACTTCGCTTCCTTCGACAGCCGTTATATCGCTTGCATCCAGCGTCCTTTCCATCTGACCGGTGTAGTCCGGCTCTTTGATGCTGATTGTTTCCAACTCCAGCGAAGCGAGCGGCAGCACCTCAATCCTATACAATTGACTTTTGCTGACTCCCTGTTGAAACCAATAATTCGTTCCGGTAACGAAACCCTGTTTGCCGGACGGAAACACCGCAAAATAGATGTCGTTGCCTTCGTCGTTCATCGTCAAGGATTGTCCGACTGCGCTGCCGTCATCGGTAGAAAAGAACATCGCGACGGGTTCATGTTCATATTTTTTTCGCAGTTTTGAGACGGCTTTTACCGACACATTGATTTTATCGCCCTGCACCACGGTTGCATTGCCGGGAATAACATCGACAAATTGAATGGATTGCGGAGCGGCAACAGAACCGAAAGGCAGGAATAAACGGACGACGGACGACAGCGGATTCTTCGGCGAAAAAACAAAGTATACTGCGAAAATAAACAGAATCGAAAGCAAAACAATGCTCCAATAGCGGATGTCCTTTGCCTCGGTTGTTTTATCGGTTTGGACTGACTTAACGTCTTGAAACGCATTTTTCGCAACGCCTTCCAGTACTAACTCGGCAATTTTTTCGGAAGCATTGTTAGTACGAATTTCTTTGCGCTCGCGGCGGAGAAAGAACCAGTTGAGCAGGGAATTGCCGCTGCCGGACGTTTGTTTTTCCAACAGAACTGCGGAATACGCCGGATTGATACTGTACAGAAAAAACGGAACGATGTACCGATGAGCGAACCAGACAACGAAGAGGATTTGTGCGGCAAGAATTCCGCAGCGCAGCGGCACACTCAATCCGTCTTGGAAAAGCCAATGTTCCGCAAGTACTGCGAGGAAAAGGCTGCCGCAAATGAAAGTCAAAAGTATAACGGCAGCGCGCAGCAATCCGAAACGGCGGAGAATTAAACTGGTATCGTTAATCCGCTGAACAAGAACTCTTTCCGATAAATTTTCATGCACTTCGGGATTTTGAGTCATTTCCGCCTCATTTCGTTTTAGTGGGTACCACTATTTCAGTTTTCCGCTTCTACCTGTTATAATGATAGCAACAATTATTCCGTTTGCACTACCTGTTAACAAAAAACCATGCTAATTTTTTCTTTATACACTTGCTTATTTTACCAATTTATCCTAAATTATATCATTAGTGGTATTACGTCATAGAGTTAATATCGGTATTTTGTCCAGAAATGTGGCACTAATTATGTCCGAACAGCGCAATAATAATCAGAATAACATGGTTTCCGGCGGCGGAAAGTCCATAGGAGCGAAACTTTCACTGCTGCGTTTGCCGCTGCGTATTTTCGGTTCGCTGTTTTTCGGCATTGTTTTGATGTCCGTTTCCATTATCGTTCTCGCTTGGGGAACTTTCGTTGAGTCGGATTACGGACGTGAAGTTGCACGCTTCGCACTTTACGGCAGTGCTTGGTTCACGATTCTTCTTGCATTGCTGGCGTTGAATATCGCTTGTGCGGTCTTGCTGCGTTTTCCTTTTAAACAGAATCATTTGCCGTTTGCTGTCGTCCATTGCGGAATTCTGATTTTACTGCTCGGAAGTTTTTGGACGCAGCAGGGCGGACAAGAAGCGATGCTCATCTTGCCGGAAGGAACGGTAAGCAGCGAAGCAGTGGTCCCGAATAAGCAGCATTTTGAGTTGCAAAACACGGTATTCGGTGAAACAGACGGAGAACCGGCAGTAATTCCGTTTGTTTCGGGTCCTTTCAACTGGGATGATTATAACCGCGATACATTCCGCACCAATAATGCTTCTTACCGGGAAACGCTTTTTTTTGCAATGCAGTGGGGAAGACGCGATATGGGTGTATTGCCTATGCCGTCAAACGCTTCCAAAAATATGCGTGACGTGAAAATCGAAGTGCTTGATTATCTTGCAGGTTCAGCGTTAACACTGTGTCCTCCGCTTGATTTGAATATCCTGTGGAAAAAGCCGCTGCGCACAGAAACGCAACTGGGGGAAGTCAGAGAAATTCAGAGAAAGTGGGAACGCATAAAACTAAAAATTCCGTCGCGGGAACGTACCGGACGTGTTGCAATTCGCGGAACAAGGGAAGAGACCGAAGGCAATGAACGAATATGTTTCTCGCTGGCATCATCGCCCTTTGAGGCAGAAGGATTTCTCAAGAGCGTGTCTTCCGCCGATGTTTCTTCGCTCAATTCGGATTGGGGCGTAATAGTTCTATTTTACAACGGCAAAAATTACATCGTTCCGGTTGACGATTTGCTTGCAGCATCGGAGAGCGAGAA
>WRCR01000341.1 GCA_009783865.1 Planctomycetaceae bacterium
AAACAACATTATCGAAAGTTGTCGGCAAATTTTTTACAGCGACGGGTGCGGCAGATGGAAACTCCGTCACTGTTTTCTCCGTCATAGTTTTCGGTGCCGGGGGTTCAAACGCAGATATTACCGGTACCGATTGTGCCGATGAATTCTGTGCTGATGAACTCACTGTAGGAGATGGATTCATTGTAGGAAATGCGTCAGCAACGGGAGTACTTTCCTTGTTTTCAGCGAAGTTCTCAATCTTTTGCGGCACGGTACTGTTCGCTGCAATTTTTTGTGCCGGTGCCGCCGGAAGTTCAAACGGGGCAGGCGGCGGGGTAATTTTCCGTTCTGCTTGTTCCGGCTTCGGCTGCTGCCGTATTTCAACCGGTTTTGCGGCGGCTTTTTCTACGGCTTTTGCAACAGGTTTTTCTGCCGGTTCTGTTGCAGAGATTTCAACGGGTTTTTCTACAGGTTTTTCTGTCGGTTTTTTTGCAACTTCAGGTTTTGCCGGTATTTTCGGCGGCGTATTATTTCCGAAAACAACCTTAGCGGTCTCATCGGGATGCTGCTGACTTTTGTCTCGTTCTGTGTTTTTCTTGTCTGTGTTTTTGCCGTCCAAATTTTTGCTGTCCGAGGTCTTATTGTCCGCAACTTCACTCTGTTTCCCGCTGTCCCGGTTCTGAATTTGCTTCTGCTTCTCTGAATTCAGATAATCCGCATAACTTTGAAAATTTTGTTGAGTAGTATTCTGAACAGCATGAACAGTATTTTTTCTGTGCTTTTTTTCTTTTTTGTAGTCACTGTAAAATTTGAAACACAATATCGATAATAGAATTACGGCTGCTATCATTATGAAGAGAAGCAGATTATAACCCGCCGATTTTTTTTCCCGAATCTTGTTATCAGACGGTTCATCCCGACAGAACTGCGGCGGATTCCTTTCACTGACAACTGCATCGGAAACCTTATCGACAGCATTATTCTCAACTTTGTCAACTAGCACGTTATCAACAAGCACCGCTGGTCTTATAGTTGATTGCACCGCCGACTGTAGTATTATCGGCTGCCCTGTCTTTTTTACGACTTCCGGTCTTCTCTCGGCATTTCGGATACTAACGTTTAACACCGGTTCTTTCTGTGCCGATTCTTCCAGTGCTTCGCCGGTCAATACATCGAATTTCTTTATCGGCGGCATCTGCGGTTTGGGCGGCGGAGAATAAAACTCCTGCGGTGTTTCCTTTATAACTGTTTCCCTTGCAACTGGTTCAGAAACCGGCTCGGTTTTGTATTCATTTTCCGGCGGAACTGTCGGCAAAAGTTGATAACAGCGATAGCGGCAGTCGCGGCTTATTCTTGCGGGTTCGCCCAGTACATTGGAAACAATCTGGTGAACGGACGCAACTTCCGCTAGGTATTTGTCATCGGAAAAGCAGAATTCCTCAAACAGTTCGATATATTCCTGCGGCATCTGCTGGTCGAGATATTCCGCAACAACATTGGCATCAATTTCTTCCTGTCCGTTAATCTTGCCGGGAACACCGAGATAGGGATGCCGCATCGCATTGCGGATTCGTCCCAGCGCATCGACGGCCGCCTCGTTTATCGGAATTGTCCGCTCTAATTGACGGCGCTGTTCGATGCCGAAGATGTTATCTTCAAACGCTAATAATGTCCGCAGCGAAGGACGCATACTAATTCATAGTCAATGTTATACAGCCGATTACAAAAAAATTCTTTTGCGTACCTTAACGATTTTCACGAAGCAGCGCAATAGCAGTTTTTGAATAAAAAATTGCTATTTTTGATTTTTACAAAATGTGGTAAGATACCCTTTCTTGATACTAAACACCTTGAAAGGATTCGACTATGAGCAAGGACGCTCATTCCTTATTACACCGTTTTATTTTTTGTGTCTCCATTCTGTTTGCAGCCGCGGCAAATGCGGCGCAATATGAAACGAAACATTTCATTGTTGACAATGCTCCGACTTTGGAATCCGCAAGGCGGATTGCCGAGACCGCTGAACATTGCCGCTATGCAATGGCGATGCTCTGGCTGGGAAAAGAATTGCCGGACTGGACGGAAAAATGTCCGATTCGGGTAAAAGTTGGAAAAGAACTCGGCGCAGGCGGTGCGACCACGTTTGTGTTTCACGACGGCAGTGTTTCCGATTGGGAAATGGAGATTCAAGGTTCCGAAGAGCGAATTCTTGACTCGGTTCTGCCGCATGAAATTACGCATATCGTTTTGGCATCGCATTTTTGTCGTCCTTTGCCGCGCTGGCTTGACGAAGGAATTGCAACCAGCGCGGAACATGAATCGGAAAAGGAACGCTACCGCAAAATGCTGCGGGTATTTATCCGCAAAGATGTTCAGCGGTGTCTTCCATGCCGCAGAATGGTTTCGATGAAGGAATATCCCGAAGATGTTATGCCGTTTTATTCACAGGGCTTTTCGGTAGCGGAGTACTTGATTTTGCTCGGCGGTCAGCGGGAGATTATCAAGTTTGCCGATACCGCTATGAAAGACGGTTGGGACCTTGCTCTTTTGCGACATTATGGTTTTGCAAATCTCGGTGAACTGCAAGAGGACTATTGGGTGAAGTGGGTTGCGGCGGGTTCACCGGTTCAGATACCGGCGGAGTTGCGTCCTTCGTCTTTGCCGTCGGTTGCATCTTCGGCGGCAATATCACCCGCCGATAATTATTCCAACGGATACAACGGCGTGTACCGCAATTTGAGGGTAGAGTAGCGGGAACAGAAAACGCCTATCGGCGGAGGTAACCCCGCCGCTCTTACGTTATGTTGATTTTTACAAACGTTTGTAATAGAATGGATGCCGTTGATATTTCGTCTCGCTGATTTTGATAACAATATGACTACCAGAAGAAAATTCATGACCGCAATGACCGGTCTTGCCGTCGGCAGCGCGGGACTAACGCAAGTTGCTGCCATTGAAATCAATGCCGGAAAAGGAAGCAAAGACAAAAACGGCAAACCGAAGAAAGTGCTGATGCCCATCGGTGATGCTGTCGAAACGATAGACACGTTTTATCCTTTTTTCCGAATTCCCGAAGGCGGTTTTGAGTTGACCGTCTGCGGACCGGAGAAACGGCTCTATCATACCGTTTTGCATGAAGTGCCGCCGGACTCTTCAATTCCTTGGGACATCACGCAGGAACGTCCGAGTTATTTCATTCGGGCAACAGCAGCGTTCCGCGACATCGACCCTTCGGAGTACATAGCGGTTTTTGCTTCCGGCGGACGCGCACCGGAATATCTGCGTTACAACGAGGATTTGATTCGCATAATGAAGCACTTCGGCGAAACAAAAAAAGTTATTGCGTCGGTTTGTCACGGCATTGAATTATTGACAGCGGGCGACTGCATCCGAGGCAAAAAAGTGACTTGCGTGCCGAAATGTCAGCGCGATGCAGAACAAGGCGGCGGCATTTATGTTAATCAACCGGTAGTGCGCGACGGAAATGTGATTTCTTGTCAAACGTGGCACGATTACACACCGTTCTTTCAACAGTTAATGCCGATGTTATACGGGGAAGAAAAATGAACGACCCGCTGTTTATTCTGTTTGCCGGTGTAGCAACCGTTGTCGGTTTGATTGTCGTCCTTCGGGTTAATGCCTTTTTATCGCTGCTTGCGGCGGCGTTTCTTGTCAGTTTTTTGACACCGATTGACACCGGCAACTGGAGCGAGAAAGTCATCCGCGTTTCCGCAGGACTCGGCACCACTACGGCGAAAATTGCCGTTCTCATCGCAATGGGTTCTATCATCGGCAAATGTATGATGGACAGCGGCAGTGCAGAGCGCATCATAAAATCGCTGCGTTCTTTTTTCGGTGAGCGGCTGATACCGGCATCGCTGCTTTCCGGCGGATTTATCCTTTCGATTCCGCTCTTTTACGAAGCGACATTTTACTTGATGCTGCCGATAGCCCGTTCCGTTTATCGGGCAACGCAAAAAAATTATCTTCTTTATCTTATGGCAATCGGTTTGGGAGCAACGCTTTCTCATACGCTTATTCCGCCGACACCGGGTCCTATTGCAGCGGCACTAACGCTGGGGGTTCCCATTGGATCGATGATATTCGTCGGCACAATGGTAGGTGCTTTGACAGCACCGTTTGCTTTGCTGATAGCCATGACGATGAACCGCCTGATGCCGAATCCGGAAATTCATATTGTCGAAGAAATGGAACCGCCGAAAGATGACGATGGTGTCCGCCTTCCATCGTTGTTTTTATCATTAATGCCGATATTTGTTCCCGTGGTACTGATTCTTGGAGCAACGGCAGTTGACATGCTTGCAAAAGCGGAAGTCATTGCATGGCAGACAAGCATCCCTGCTTTGTGGAACACCGTGCAAGTTTTCGGCAATCCGCAAATTGCGATGTGCATAGCGGCTTTAGTATCGATGTGCATTCTTGCTAAAGTTTGTAAATTATCCTTCCGTGACTTGGAACACCGTACCGAGTCGGCTTTGATTAGTGCCGGTCTTATTATCTTGATAGTTGCGGCGGGCGGTGCTTTCGGCGAAATGCTGCGCGAAGCAAAAGTCGGAGAGGCAATCAAAAATCTGTTTCACGCTGATGCCGGTTTGACGGGAATAACGCTTCTCCTTGTCGCTTTTGGAGTTACGGCAATGATTAAAACGGCGCAGGGTTCCAGCACGGTGGCAATTATTACGGCAGCGGGGATATTCAAAGGTGTCATTTTTGCTGAAGATGCCGCTGAATTGCCGTACAATACGGCTTAC
>WRCR01000342.1 GCA_009783865.1 Planctomycetaceae bacterium
GACGTATTGATGTTTGTTGAATTGACGACACCGGTGCCGTTGGAGAAAGCGGTTGTTTCCGTTGACGATGTATTTAACCGCCGTAATACCGGCAGTTTGCATTCCCGCGGTATGAATGCTGCACATCACAGTGCTGCCGTGCGGTTCTTGGCTGAGACAGTCAGCGACGAAGAACTGTTGCGATTGCTCGGACGATAGTTATTGCAAGTCCGCCGGATTAGTGTTACAATCGAAGAGTGGTTTTACGAACCGCCGCTAAACGTTCACAATTTTAATTTACGACAATGTTCCGTTCCATTCTTTTCTGTATTTTCGTTTTATTGCTTCCGCTTGTTTCTTTTGCCGAGTACAAAATAGCGGGCGGGGGCTTTGCTGCTAAACGTGAATTGAGCGGTGTTGCCGGAAAGTCAATTCTGGTTACACAATTCCTGCACCATGGACTAATCAATCAGTCGCAAAAAGGCGTTGACCCCCGCACGCTCAATGCCGGTAAAACCATTGTCGTGACAACGAGAACGAACAAGCAGGTTCCCTTCAAAATTCTGCAACTCGGTCCCGGCGACTTTTGCCGACTCGCAGTTCAAGCGGAAAGAGGGGCTTCTAACTACGACATCTACTACGGTATTCCCGAAGGCGGCAAACCGAATAATATCCCTGTTCCCGAATGGACAGCCGAAGGCGGACTCCTAATGGAAACAAGGCACATTAACCAAACTTTCAGTATGGACGAACTCGAATCACTGCAAAAAGCATTTGAGCGTTCCGAACCCATCGGAGCGGATTATGTTCCTACCGTCTATCACGGACATAATCCCTTTGCGCTGAAACAAGAACCGTTTATGAGTTGCTATACCGGTACACTGAACGTTACGGAAGGCGGACGTTATACAGTTATCACATCATCGCATCATTGCAGTTTCGTTTTGATAGACGGCAAAGTTGTTGCTTCGCATCCCGGCAGACATCAACGCAGTTGGGATGCCAAACCGGAACTCATCAAGCAAATCAATTTGACACCGGGCAAACATCCGTTTCAGTACTGGCATGCAACCGGCGATAATTTTACCAGCATGCTGTTCGCTTGGGAATTAAACGGCGGCGACAAACCGAAGAGGTTATCGCTCATTCCACCGGAATCTTTCGGGGAATCCGCTGTTGCAAAAGTTCCCTGCGGCGCAGTTGTAATGAGCGACAAACCGGGAATGCCCGACTTTGAATGTCGAATCATCGGCAGTGTTCCGCTGCCGGACAACGAAAAACATTTAATTGCCGTGCAGTTTCAGAACAAGTCCGTTGGTCTTGCGGCAAACGGGAAATTCTCGTGGAATTTCGGAGACGGACTAACAAGCGAAGAGAAATCGCCCGGACATATTTTCTTCAAGCCGGGAATTTATTCCGTTGAACTGTCATCGCAAACGGCGGCGCACACGCTTGTCTGTGTTAATCGAATTGAAGTTGAGCAGCCGCATGTTATCATCACGGGCAATGCCGAAGAACAGAAGAGAGACCGCGCTGCGCTGCCGACGTTGGATTTGTATCTGAAGATTCTCGAAACGTATGATACGTCTAAACTCGAACCGGAAACGCTGCTGCAACTCGTTGATACGTATCAGGCAAAGATTGATTCGCTGCTCAACCCGACCGAAGCCGAAATGAAAGCAATGACGGAAGTTGAAACACAGGAAGAACAGGACAGTAAAACGCCGCAAAACCGACCGAGACCCGCCGTTCGGTCGCAGACCGCGATACAACGAGCAAGATTGACCGAGCAGGCGAACAAGTACCGCCGTTTGATTGCGGAAGCGGTTCACGCACCGCTGACCAAGAATCCGAATTTCAAAGGCGACACGGTTTATGAACTTGCGCTGCGGGCAGGCGGTATTGCGAGGGACTACCTTGACGATTGGAAACTTGCCGGACAGATTTATCGGGCTGCGGCGGAAAAAGTAACTTTCGGTGACTATGCGGCGGAATGTTATGCACTCGCTGCTGATGTTGCTCTTGATATGCGAAATCAAAATGCGGCAAAGGACTTTTTAGATAAAGCGTCAAAGAAGGTTTCGCCAGCCGGTATGAGTCAGTCGGTAAGTACGTATTATCGGGTTTTGGCGGACTTTCTTGCCGATACCGGAAAGGGAAATGAGGCGCGCAGCACATTAACTAAAGCAGCGAAGTCAAGCGACGCGAAGCATCAGTATTCGGCACAGGTTGCGCTGCAAGGTTCTGCGAGCCGGAATGCGGAGATTTTTCTGCGGGAAAAGAATTTCGACCGGGTGATTGAATCGCTGCGGACGTGGCAGTTGGAATATCCTGCCGCTTCTTACGATGGCTATATTACATTGATAACGGCGAAGTATTATCTTGAGAAGGGAAAACACGAGTTGCCTGCTGCGCTTGCGGACAGACAGTTGGTATTGAATCCCGACTCCGCTTACGTTGATGAACTTCTTTTAACGGCAGCGGAAGCGCAGATAAAGGCGGGAAACAAACCGGCGGCAATAGCGTATTTGCGTTCTTTGACGAAGGAACATCCCGGCAGTCCGCTGGTGCCGGAAGCACAAAAACGAATGGCGGAGTTGGAGAAGTGAGCCGTTATAATCATTATAAACCGGCGTTGTAAAATCAAACACAGTAATACTGACGATAAAGAAAATATGAAACGCTATATCTTCACCTTCCTTTTCTTGTTTTCACTGTTTTCGGCTTCGTTTGCTTTTGCTCAGATGCCGTCGGTGGAGATGCCGAGTTTGTTTTCTGCCGGCGGAGAACAGACCTCTATATCGGATATAATCAAAAGAGCGATGGCGGCACCGCAAATGAATGTCGTTACCGAAAATACCGCCGAAAACGTAAAAAGTGCGATAATAGAAGGTCCGCTAGTCGTTGAAGAAATAATACCGGAAACCAATCAGGAAATTGTCGAAGCAATCGACCCGAAAACGAAACGTTATCCGCCGCGAATTCAACTGAATTTCAAAGAATTCCCGCTCATCAAAATCGAGAATACTATTAAGAATACGGCTAATAATACGGTTCAAAAAAATACCGTCCAAAAAGCCGGTGAGCCGGAGACCTTTGCGGTGACCAATCTGCATCGGGCGGATTTAATCTCCAATCGCATCCGGCTTCGGACAAAACAGAACGGAATAAACATCGACTTCAAAGACAGAACGGCAATTCTAACCGGCACAGTCGAAACGCAGCGGCAAATCGAATTAGCGGAAATAATGCTCCGCTTCGAACCCGGTGTCGATAAAATCGAAAACAAATTGACGCTGCGCTAATTTTTTAGCGCAGGATTTCTAATCCTACGCCGTTTTTTTATGTAATGGGTTGTATTCCGGGTATTGGCATGGTAGAATACGGCGACAACTTTCAAAAACGCATATTCCCATGTCTACTGATCCACTACTACCTGGTTTGTTCAACAAGTCAAAACGCCTGTTTTTGACACATTATTCACTCCGTTTCATTTTTGCCTTGATTGTCGGAATGCCGGTGTTGTTGTTGTTTGGCATCCTGATCGTGCAGAGTTATTACACAAGCCGGATCGAAGCAGCAAAGGTCATGCGGGAACAAATGGTCAACGAAGTGAAGACTCGCGCAAAAACGCTGAATTACTATCTTGCCATGATGTCTCGTTATCCGGACCAGATTGCCCTGGCAATCACGATTCGAAAGCCCGAAAATGTCGATACCTTGCTCTCGTTTCAGTACGCGATGCTGGCAAAAAACCCAATAATCTACGGCAATGCCGTCGCTTGGGAACCGTTTCTTTTCGATCCGACGGAAAAGTATGTCAGTCCTTATGTTTGGCGTGATTTAGAAAACAACGGTGCCATCTCGAACATGTTGTTTACCCCGGACAACGGCTACGATTATCTGGCAGGTCAATGGGATTGGTATGATGACCCCAAGAAAAAATACGGTGGAAATACCGGTTCGCCCTCGCCGCTCGAATTTACCGGAGGAATGCCGGAACATGCGAAATTGCCGCGTATCGAACGTGGACTTTGGTCCGCTCCCTATTTCGACGAAGGAGGCGGAAATGTGTTGATGTGTACGTATTCCGCTCCTTTTTTTGTGGATCGGCAATTTGCCGGTGTCGTTACCTGCGACGTAACGACCGATTGGATACGTGAATTCCTCAGCGAACAAGCGTTCGAAGGAAACTTGTTCATTCTCATAAGCCCGGACGGTTCGGTCATCTCGCATCCCAACGCAAAATTGATTATGAAGCGATACGATCAACAGCGTCTTGGAATCCACGATGCCGAGTGGGAAAACTATATCAATGCCATTAAAACCGTCTTTCAGTCGTTCCAACCGGATTCTTCACTCAACAACGAGGGAATCTATCGCCCCGAACTCTCTTCGGTTTTACATGCCGTAAAAAAGACCGAAAGTTACTGGACGGAAGGAATTCAACTTCCGGCAACCGGTTGGGTTCTGATTTGTGTCGTTCCGCAGGCGACGGTTTACGGTGTTGCCAATGCCCATTTTCAGAGTACGCTGCTGATTTTCCTCTGCGGTCTTTTGCTGTTGAGTATCTACCTTTACTGGCAAGTGGACTATTGCATTATCAGTCCGCTCAAACGATTGGCAGTTGCCACAAATGCCATTGCCGAAGGAAACTTTGAGTATCATATTGAGCCGAACTTCATCGTCGCCAGTGAATTTAGAGATTTGTCGTACAATTTCAATCGAATGACCGGAACGCTTCGGCAAAGCATC
>WRCR01000343.1 GCA_009783865.1 Planctomycetaceae bacterium
ACCGGTCAAGGTTTCCGCAAAGGTTTTAGTCAACGCCGCTATGTTACCGCTGTTGGTTTCTTTGCCGAGAAGCGTTAAAACCGTTGTGAAAGCGGAACGAATGTTTTTCAATGCGCTGTTCTTCCATACTTCGTTCCATCTTGAAATCGGATTGACAATTTTCTGCTGCACACTTTCCGAAAGAATATCAAACGGGACTTTTGACTGGAATGTATCAATTCCGAACCGCTTTGCTGCGCCGCTGTTTTTCGTTTCGTCAAAGTATTTTTCGATGGAAACGAATTCGCCCATGTTGTCGGTGAAGGACGACATTCTTTGCAAGTCGTCAACCCAGAATGAACCGCTCCGCTCCAGTCCCAATGAGTATTGACTCGGAAACCTTGCGAATACCGCCGTGGGAACGGTATCGTTGTTAATCGTTTCACCAAGTTTTTCCGCCAAGGTGAAGAAGTCCGCATCAGCCGAAGCATTCAGCGGATAGCGCACCAGCGCATCAATTTTTGTGCCGTCTGAACCTTGCCAAAGAATTTTGCTTTGCGCCTTTTCGTTCAACCGCCAGCCGTCAATCGGAGCGAACAAGACCGCGCCTTTGTATCCCGCAAGTTTGAGAATCTGCGGCAGAAAAGTTGTCAGACCGGCGGTGAGCATTCCGAAAACAGCCGGCGAAACATTGAGCATATCCCGATACGCATTTTTGCCGCTGACGATACTATCGGCAGCAACAAGCAGCGGTAAAAGTTGCAACGGCAATTTACCATCGTAGTCGGCAACTACTTGAACTGTATTGTTTTGAACGGCGTTGTTTTCAGGACAATCTTTGAGAAAATCCTCCGGCAGGTCTTTGAGAACAGCATTCGACAGAAACAGATTGAACGTTGTGTTCGTTTTACTGCGCAAGAGCAGCGGCAATGAATTGGCAACACTTTCCGGCGTGACTAGCGTTAGGTCGATAAAGTATGAATGTATCGGATAGAAGTATTCCTTCGATTGACAAACGGCTTCAAACGCCTGCCGCAGATAACTGTAAGCGGAGTCGCGGTTGCCGCTGCGGTATGCTTTCAGGGAGTCGAAAACGTTTGTGGAACACTGCGAGTCGTCCATCATGCTCATGTAATGGAGTTGCCGAACCAGTAAATCGGTCAGAAAATAAGCCGTTGCGAGCGAGCGGCAGTCGGCAGTATATTCGTCATCGAAACCGCCGTTCTTGTTATTTTCGCTGTCATCAATACCGGCAAGTTGCAATAATTTTTGTGTGACAGCATTTCGGTCGGTTAATTTTCGGACGATGAGTCCGCCTTCTTGTTCTTGACGTTGAAACCATTCTTCCTGCATATTTGCTTCGCTGCACGGCGGCACGCAGACCGGCTTGTTTGGAGCGGTGTAAGGCGGCGTAGAAGCACTTTCCCAGCGGGGAAGTTCGTTGTATTTTTCGAGAAGCGCGGGGTGAAACGCAGCCGACCAATGCGCCAGTAATTGTCCGGCATCTTCGGGTGAGCAGTCCGTCGTTAACGTTTCAAAACTATAACCGGGGTAGAGGATAATCATATCTCGTCATGATAACACATACGTTAGAGTTGGCAAGAGCAAAAAGTGCCGCTATGCAGTTTAGCGGCGGTCTATAAGACCGCTTGCGGGTTTTTTGCACATATAAAATTTTCACGGGGATTGTAATCAACGAAAAAACGTAGTACACTGCTCAAGCGTCGGAGTATGTATTTCTTTACATTTCACACGAAAGGAGTTTCCATGCGAACATTGATTGGATTGTTCGTGCTGCTTTTAGTGCTGCCGCTTGAAGCGAAACAGTGCGAATTCACCGTCTCAACACCGCAGCCGGTGCTGCTTGCAGGAAAAAAACAGACGACCTGCATCAAGGTCGGAGTCAAGGGTTTTGAACTGAAATCCGAAAAGGAACGCGCACCGCTTAACGTCGCACTGGTTATCGACCGCAGCGGTTCAATGAGCGGGCAAAAAATCGAGCGGGCAAAAGACGCAGCCATACAAGCAATTCGGCGGCTGGGGTCCCGCGACATCGTTTCCGTTGTCGTGTTCGATGACAAAGTTGATGTGCTGATTCCGGCAACGAAACTTTCAGACCGCGAAATGGTAGAAGCAAAAATCCGCTCGATTCAGCCCGGCGGCAGTACCGCCATTTTTGACGGAACGAAAAAAGGCGGTGCAGAAGTCCGCAAGTTTTTCGAGAAGGGTCTCATCAACCGCGTCGTGCTGCTCAGCGACGGACAAGCAAACGTCGGACCAAGTTCTCCGGCTGAACTCGCTAAACTCGGCAAAGAATTCGGCGGCGAAGGAATCTCCGTCACAACCTTCGGACTCGGCAATGGATACAACGAAGACCTGATGGTGAAACTCGCTGCCGCAAGCGACGGCAACCATAAATTCATCGAAGGTGCCGATGAACTGGCAGACATCTTCCAGAAAGAATTCAATACCGCCCTTGAGATTGTCGCCAGCGATGTAAAATGTGTAGTTACACTGCCGGAAGGTAATCGACCGGTGCGGGCATTGAATATGGACGTTAACATCAACGGTCAAGAGGTTACGTTCAGTTGGGGGCAAATTTACAGTGCGCATGAACGGTACGTGATGCTCGAAGTCGAGGTTCCTGCGATGAATGACGGACGTAAAATTGAATTGGCGACAGCAAAACTGCGCTATTTGAATCTCGAAACGAAAAATGTTGATGATTTGAGCGCGAAAGCCGAAGTCCGGTTTTCGTCATCGCCTGCGCAGGTCAAGGAAGCGGTCAACAAGACCGTGATGGAGGAATACGTCGAATTGGTCGGCAATCTCGAAAACAAACGGGCTATGGAACTGCGTGACAAAGGCGATATTAAAGCATCGCAAGCGGCGTTTTCCATGAATTCCTTATGGCTGAAATCGAATGCTAAGGAGTTCGATTCAGAACGCTTGAAAAGGTCAGCCGAGATGAACGAAAGAAATGCCGGCGATGCCGCGATGCCGACACCGATGTGGAATGGTGCGCGAAAAGGAATGGTTGAACAGCAGAATCGCGCTGGCAGTCAACAGAGGTATTGAGTAAAAAACATTAACGCAATAGAAAAACACAAACAACTTTTATAACGAGCGGGAAACTATTGTTTCCCGCTTTCACAAAAAAACGTTTTTTCGTGAAAGCGGAAATCGCAGATTTCCGCTCGTTGAGGAGCCGGAGTACCGGCTAAATGTTTTTCGCAGTCGGCACCGGACACTCAAACCCAATCTCCAACTTGCTCTTCGGCAAATACACCGCTTCCGGTATCACGGCATACGGCTGACCATAAATCGTTGCCGATGCAACGAAGCGCGGCAATTCCTTGTCAACCCGCATCCACGCGCCGTCAAACGGTTCGCCGAAGGTTGACTTCTTATAACGCTTGCCATGCGAATTAACCCAGAATAAGTATTCCTGTCCGTTCTTTTCAAACCACGCAGCAAACGAAGTAGCGTGCGCCCAACTGCCGCCGAGTTCCGCTATCTCGATGTTGTTAGAATCAACCGCCGTTCCCGAAACCGCCAGCGAATTGCCAAGCGCAACACCGAAACCCGCTTTCACAACCTGCACAATCCGCTGCGCTAATTCTTTGCCGCTGCCCTCGATGAAAACAATCGCCGACTGCCGCTTTGCCGCCTCGTTCAAGTAATTCTTATACACAGCACTGAACGAAGTATTGTCATCGCCAACCTGCGCAACCGTGAAGTGACCGATTTCATTCGCAGTCCGCGCCATCGGTGTCGGTGATTGACCGCCGCTCTGCGAACCGCCTTTCGATAAAACCCACGTGTAATACGGATTGGTAGGTTCATAAACCAGCGGAGAACCCAAACCGATGCACGACAACACCGAACTGCGGTAAGCAAAATCGTCAGCATGTCCCATACAAGAAGGACGGCTGCCTTGTGAAAAATATAACAAGTCGCCGGTCTTTTGCTCTTTCGGCAAGTGCTTGAGAACTTCCCACGGAAAAATACAGCGGGTTCTTTCACGGAGCATTTCCGCAACAATGTTTCCGCGCTGCTTGAGGAACTGTTCCCAATCGGAATCCCATTTGAGAATCGGCATTTGCCCTTGCGTATAAAGGGTTGAAAACGATACTGCTCTATCTTGCAGTTCGCTTTGAAGTTGAAGTGTTTTTTCATCAGCGGGCAAACAGCCGTTGAGAAAACCGTCATTAGTTAGATAGTTCATGGTAAATAGTTAATAGTTAAGAGCGGCGGGTGATAACCCGCCGGTTCAAGAAAAGAAATCATTGAAACGCTGCCGCAAATTCATCTAGCAGCACCGCCAAAGAGCCGAGTGAGTCCTCTGCGGCGAGGAGTTGATTGACGCGGAACATAATCGGTTTCCACTCCGCAGTTGACAATACATTTGCCGTTTCCGTTGTCAACGCAGAAAGAACTTCGTCTTTCGTTGTTAGAGTTTTGTTCTGAATCCTCACCGCTGCGCTGCGGAACGCCGCTGACAGTTGTTGACGTTTCGTCTTGTCTTTCGGGGCTTGCTGTGCTATCTGTTTCGGGGAATCCGCTGTCCGATATTGAACCGCCGATTGTATCACCGGCAATTTTTTCAACAGGTACATCACAGCGGACTCCCCTTTCGCAAAAGGGCAGAGCGGCGCGGTCAGCAGAACACCCGCCGCAAACCAAGCGCAGCGGGATTGATACAGGGTTGACAGAAGTGTTCTCCATTTCGAG
>WRCR01000344.1 GCA_009783865.1 Planctomycetaceae bacterium
GTGATAATTGCGGATGAAAAGATTTTTGACGGCTTCTTGAAAACCGGTATTGACTTCTGTGTGAAATTGTTGATAATTTTTCCTTATCGGACGCATAGTTCTTCCTCCTGAAAAACGGATTAGGTTTAGTACACAATCCATTATCAGAAAAGAACTTGCGTCTGACAATACCAGTTTTACGTTTTACAAACTACTGATATTACGTAACGGATTTTCATTATGCGTTTCGTTAATGATAAAATCCCATTCGGTTTGCAAGTCAAATTCGTTCATATACAACTCCATAACGGGCATCTCACAATTCGTTTTCAATCGAAAACAAATTACTGCAAATCCCGCTCTTAATGTTTTGGAGTTATTTTAAACTGATTACCGTTTCCATTCAATATGTCCGTTCACATCATTCTTTTCAAATACTTCAAGTATCTCAGCACAGAATTGCTGCGTTTCGGTATCGCCGCAGTGTTTTGCCAATTCGTACAAAACGATAAACATTTTTTTACCCGTCTCCGTTTGCTTGAAATTCTTTTTGCGGAAATTATGAGCGGCACAAATGACTTTTCGTCTATGATTTTTTAATCAGTTATTCGATTGTTTCTCCGAAAAAAGGTTAATGAATCGTTATTGACGGTGAGTTTAACACAGAGGCGGAGGGAAAACAAGAGGGCAGTCCAATTGCAAGTTTTTTTTCAAAAGCAAACTACGAACGGGATACAAAAGTATCCCGCTTAACGTCTTTCGTCTATATTCACCACCCGCTGCCAAATCTTTACGTCTTTGATGCGTCCCTTGAATTGAAACTGCGGACCAATAAGTCCGCTGTATTGACCGATAACGAGATTTTTCGTCCACGGATTTTTATTCACAACGGCGGGTTTTTCCGCAATAAATTTGCCGTTTTCATACAAGCGAAGCGTTTCGCCATCATAAGTTCCTACGACATGCAACCATTCACCTATCTTCGGCTGACCGCCGTCGCAATCGACTCCGCCGACATGAAACCGCCAGCGGCCGCCTATCTTTTGCAAAAACCAGCCAGCGTTATTCCAAAGACCGTAACCCATAATGACCGGGATGTTGTCCGTCTCTTCAAACATCACAGAACATTCAATACTGAAATTTCCCTTGATGTTAAATTCATCATTCGGTTCTACTACGAAATGTCCGCCGTTTGACAAGTTGAGTTCTTCGTCTTCAAACGTTGCCGGTTCAACAAGTTTTCCATGGTCAGGGGCAAGAACGAACACCGGTTCCTTGCGCTCCGGCAGTGCTTTTCCTATTACGGTACTTCGTCCGCCGACAATTTTCGAGACGGTTTCAACTGCGTACTCGGCATCTTCCAATTCATTCGCGGCAACATCAAACGAATTAGCGGCAATCGGCTCAACTGTCAACTTCCGTTCACCGGCATAAACATTGTAGCGATATTGACCGGGGCGGTCTTCGTTCCAATGGAGGTGCACAACACCGGGCAACCCAACGGCACGAAGATTTTTCGGCGCAAGCGGTGCAGACGGCGGCGGAACTTCAATAGAAACAGTAACGGGCTTGCTCTTCTTCGGTTCGGCAGTCGAAAGCGGACAGCGATATGCAATTCTTTCCTGTTGCGGAATACTGACAGCACCGCTGGATACCGGTAATACCGCCGGTTGGTCATACATCAACACCGCACCGCTCTTGGTTGTACCGCAGGTTTCAGCAGGGTCGGATACGAAAACTACGGCATAACGAATAAGCCCCGTCGGAGCATCTTTGTCTGTGAACTCGGAAAGTTCAGCGCGTCCAATTAGCGTTTCAGTGGTCAATTCACGGAGCGGAATCAGCGCACCGCCCGACCATGCAGACAAACGATGAATTTCTGCAATCAGACCAATGGTCCGATGTGAGCGTTCCCAGCGGAGACGCACGATACCGTCGTTGTCAATCGTGATGGCAATTTTCGGCAGCGTTTCAGGAAGCGGCTGCGGTATGATTTGCCGCGAGCGTCCCGCTATTATACCGGCACCGATTTCATTGGCAAACGGCATATCAACGCGCGGCTTCAAGAGTTGCTTCACACGGGCATATTCAATGATAGTGAGCATTCTTTGATATACTTCATCATACGGGGATACAAACGTTGCAATCGGTTCGCCTTCGAGACAATCTTCCCACTGCACCCATTGCTGCGTTGGAAATTTATCAAGGTCTTTGACGGCATGTTCATATCCCCTTTGAAACATCAAACCGAGCCGGCTGTACGATTGATTGAATTTTCTGTCCCGGCATAGTGCTTCACCGCCGGCATCTCTTGCAAGCGGGGCGCGCAGAATCCGGCTTCGTTCAGGGTGTTCGAGGTTAATCCAATCGTCAAAACGCTTTAAGTTTTCCTTGTCATCGAAATGACATTTCGCACAATCGGCTTGTTTCATTTCACCAATCAATCGGCTTTTTGCGGCGGCATATTCTCCCGCTTTGGCACCCGCTTTTGTATAGTCCCACGTTCCGTAATAGATTCCGTTGCTGTCAATCCACGTGAAAAGCAGTTCACGTTCTGATTGTGTAAGATTAGCGTGAGACAGATGCGGTTCCGAGAGCAGCACTTTGGCAAGGGGTGCGCTGCCGCTGCCGTGTTCATAAGGATTAAAAATCTTGCAAGACCAATATGCTGTTCCGTTCATGCAGCAGATACCGGAAATCAAGTCCGCTATGTATTGTTTTTCACGCCGGGCTGTTAAGTTTTCATAACTGATGTTAAACCATTCTGTCCAGCCGCCGGATAAATCAAGTCCCTTGGCGAAACCTTTTTCGCCACCGTGACATTCGACGCATCGCTTGTCCAGAATCGGTTGAATCATACTCGGATAATCAAGATAGCCGCTGCCCCATGATTCATCGGCTGGCTTTTTCGGCTCTTCGGCGAGGCGGCGCATCTGCGCGACAGTCGGTGTGGTGCCGAGTTTATATTCATGACAGCCGGTGCAACTGCGGGTAGTGCCTGGAACTGCTTGAACGAAGGTTCTCATACTTCTAACGAGCCGGTAGTCCTTGTCAAGTACTTGGAAGTACAATGCCCTGCCCGCCGGTGCTTCAAAAAAGACGGAACCTTCTTCGTTAATCGGTACAATACCGTGATAGATTTTCGGACTCCACGCCAGCGCAGAAGAAATCGAAAAGGTTTGATTCATCGAATTGCCGCCCGGACTTTCGCTAACCCGCGATGTTTCCTCGATAAGCCGCAGCCATTTGAGCGAACCCCGCGGAACTTCCGGCATACCTTCGTACACATCATAGACGAAAAAGTTGCCGGTGATTTTCGACCTATCCGCTATGTCGGCTGTGATAGCCGGCTTGGTTCGCGGCACCAGCGGAATTGGATTATGCAAATCAATGTTTGGGTCAGAATGAATAACGGTTTTCGCGCCGGTGCGGTCGATTAACATCAATGCGTTAAGTTTCGGCGTGTTACGTTTTCGATACGGCGTTGTCTCTACGTTAATCTGCGGAGCGTCATCACCGTCAGGGACTCCGCTGTAAATCACAACATTTTCGGATAACGCCCAAGGGTCGCAGGAGTCACCCCTGTCATAAGTCGGTCTGTCGGGATACTCGAAGTTGAAGATTGCTTTCTCATCGTTCTTGCCGATACGGGTATCAATCATTGCGATTGTGCCGCGCGGCGGTGCATTATGAGGAGCAAAAGTTGCAACTACCAAGTGGTCATTTCCCGGTACCGGTTTCGCTTGCAATACCGCTTCAGGAAAGACCATGTTGTTGGAATACAATGCCGATTCATTGGTGCCGTCGGGCATTACTGTCCAGATACTTTGTATCGTCAACGCATTTTTGTCAATGTATTCCCAGCGTCCGAAGAGTATGCGTCCATCTGGCAGTTGATTCGGGTCGAATTCGGTAACGTTGTTGACAGAAATAGTGCGTATATTGGAACCATCGGGATTGACAACATGCAATATTGTAACGCCGTTGTTGGCGCAGGGAACGAGACCGCTGTATCTTGTCGAAGTGAAGACGATTCGTCCATCGGAAAGATACGATGGTTTTACATCGTGATGACCGCCGCCGGAACCCTTGTACGGATTGCCGTTGTTGTCGAGGTTAGTGATTTGCCGCAAGCCGGTGCCGTCAATGCCGATTTCGTAGATAGTCGAATTGCCGTTTTGCGTTCCTTTGAAACTGAACAGGATTTTCGCTGCATCCCACGACAGCGACGGGTCGAAGTAGATGCCTTCGCCGAGTGTTTCGGACGTAGTTGCGTTAATAACGGCTCGAACGCGATGCTCTTCCGGCGGGTCAGCAGGGTTTTCGAGAACGTAGATACCGCCGCCGGGTCTCCATTGGTAGAACGTATCGTAAATGTGCAGTCCCTGATAGTTGAACCGCTTGGCAAAGAGAATCGGGGCATTAAGGATGCTCCTATCTTCCGCCTGAACGAATGTTGCCAAAAGCAGAATGACCAAGGTGCCGAGGAAGATAATGCGTTTCATTGTTCTGTCGACTGTAAGGTAAAGGATACCACCATACTGTTTCCATTCTATTCTATTTTCACGGGTAAAACAACCACAGATACCCGCCAACCACCTAACATCAAGCCCTAAATTAAAAAAAAATTTCGACATAACTACTTGAAAACAAAACACTTCTGTAAATTGTATCATTTTGCACATGGTGACTACCTATTTTAACGTTATTTTACCTATCTTGACA
>WRCR01000345.1 GCA_009783865.1 Planctomycetaceae bacterium
GCACCGGCAAGGGCACCGTTTTTGACGATGATGTTCTTGCTGTTCGTGTTGTAACCGCTCTTCGCCCAGTTGGGAGTGCCGTTCGGGACATTACCATTGCCGAAAATCTCTTGCCCATCAAGCCAAATTATCAACCAGTCCTGTCCGTTCGTTTGCGGCAGAACCATGCCCAGCAACGCGGACGGAATGATCAGATTGCCATCGGGATCAACATCGGCATCAAAATCACCGGTTTTCTCGATGACATTGACTACGATTGCATCGTCTCCGCATGCGCAGAGGAGAAGTTCACGCCAGTTTTTGTTGTCAACACGCGACCAAACGTCGAATTCGATAACCTTCTCACCAGCGGTCGAGGTATCGACTTTGATGGAGAAGGTGAAGGAAGCACCGTCAGGAAGGGTGTTACTGTAATAGGGTTTTCCTTTCGAATCGTAACCAAAAATGATTGGGGCGTTACCGGTAATCATCTTGTCCTTGGCATCGAATTCGACATGACCCATCCAACCGGTGATGTCGGGAAGCGCACGACCGGTATTGTTCGTGACGGTGACCTCGACGTAAACATCATCTCCGACATACGCCGCAACGGGGCTTTCGAAGACGACCGTAATACCGGCGGCGACTTCCCAATTACGCGTTCCCGAGCCGTCGGCTCCGCGGTCATAGACGTTACCGTTTCCGACTTGGGCGGACGCACTAACTGTTAACGAAAGCACGAACACGACGAGTGCAAGTGCAGAAAATAGTTTTTTGCTCATTTTTAACTCCTGTGGTTGGTTGAGCGGTGAAACAAACTGTTTGAGTTCGTTCTTTTACCGAAATAGCAAAAGGGCTCTAACAGCATATTGGTTATACGCACAATGCGTGTAACATCCAGGGTTGATTGGAACTGAGACGCAATCGTTAAATTACGTAGAAAATCTGTTATAGATAAATTACGCAAACGGCGCGATTTGAATATCGTGCCTTTGAAATAAGAAAGTAAGGCGGATATGCCGAACTGCGATGAATGTCTGCTTATTAGAAATCTAAGCAGAACAGAGCAGAGAAGCGCAACTCTTCCCCCCCTCAAACTGCCTAATATTACCTGTGATTTCTTTTCGGACATCGTAATTCTCCTTAGGGTGAACACCCTCCCTCCTGTTCTGTCTTGAGTCAAGAACGAAACAGGAAGGTACTCGTCTCGTATCATGCTAACTTGAAAACTTGCCGAGTGTGGTGTTAGATTCGGCTTAGATTTTCGCAATGTCGGACGGAACTTTCAAAATTATACAGTTGGCAGTGTTTTTGCTAACGGCTGCCCTTGCATAAAATATAGCAACTGGTGTGCCAACAATAAAAAATTTATTAAATTTCTCTAAATGCTTGTAAAATAAGGACTAACGCCATTTATATTAGATGTGCAAAATGATACAGTTGCAACACAGTTGTATGTGGTGTGTTAAAATGATGTTTAATTTTTAGAAAGTGACTAAAAATGAAACAGATTTTGTGAGTAAAAGTTTTTGTGAGGATTTTGCGGAACAAATAACAGATATATTAGAGCATTTTTGTATATGGTGTGGATAAATTCCCGTCACCCCCGCTTTCGCGGGGGTCTAGAGAATGGACATAGCCCCTTTTACGTCTAGATTCCCGTCACTCGCTATCCGCTGCTGTCAGGTCTCTTGCATCTCTCCGTATAAGTTGTACAATATGCGGTATGAGACAAAAAACAATGAAAACGTATTCCTCGATAGAACAAGCGGCAGCGTCCATCAAGAACGGCGACATCGTCATCGTGATGGACGACGAAGACCGGGAAAATGAAGGCGACTTTGTTTGCGCTGCCGAAAGCATTACGCCGGAAAAAGTAAATTTCATGTTGACCCACGGACGCGGACAGGTTTGCGCTCCTCTTTTGCCGGAGACCTGCAAGCGGCTTGAACTCGCTCCGATGGTATCGCATAATACTGCTCCGCTGCAAACTGCTTTTACCGTACCGGTAGACCATATCACCAGCAAGACCGGCATCACGGCACAGGAAAGAGCGGCAACGATTCTCGCGCTTGCTTCGCCGGATTCCAAACCGGCGGACTTTGTTCGTCCCGGTCATCTTTTCCCGCTTGCCGCAAAAGAAGGCGGGGTCTTGCGAAGAGCAGGGCACACCGAAGCCGTCATCGATTTAGTCCGTCTCGCCGGAATGAAACCCGCCGGTGTTCTTTGCGAAATACTCGACGAAACCGGAAACCGCGCAAATCGAAAGAAATTGTTCGCCATCGCCGAAAAGTATAAACTTGAAATTATCACCATCGAAGAACTTATCCGTTATCGCCGCGTCCGTGAAAAATTCGTGGAACGCATCGCCGAAGCCGACTTGCCGACAAAATTCGGCAACGCAAAAATCTGTATCTACGAAGTGAAATATGAGACCGTTCAGCCGATTGCGATTGTTTTCGGTTCGCCGGACAAGGCGGATGCTCCGCTGGTTCGTCTTCATTCGTCCTGTTTCACCGGCGACTTGCTTGGTTCACTGCGCTGCGACTGCGGCGGACAACTCGACTTGGCATTGAAAACCGTCGGCGAAGCCGGTGTAGGCGTTGTAGTGTATTTACCGCAGGAAGGACGCGGCATCGGACTTGCCGAAAAAATCAAAGCGTATAAACTTCAGGACGAAGGACTGGACACCGTTGACGCTAATCTGGCATTAGGACACAAAGCCGACTTGCGCGATTACGGAGTCGGAATTCAGATTCTCAAGGACTTGGGCTTGAAGAAAATCCGCTTGATGACGAATAATCCCAAAAAGACAGACGCTTTTATCTACGGCGGTTTCGATTTGGAAGTTGTCGGACAAGTTCCGCTGGTAGTACCGGCAAATGAACATAGTAAAAAATATCTCGAAACAAAGAGAACCCGAATGGGACATAAATTGCCCTAACTTTGTATTATGGCTTTAGTTACGATACGTATATTGGATGGTCCTGACCGCGGCAAATCGTTTCATCGGATTGCCACGCCGGTGACCATTGGACGTGAAGAAGGCAACTGCATTCAGTTAAACGATGAACGTGTCAGCCGCTACCATTTGAAAATATATGAAAACTCCGGTACTCTTCTCTTAACGGATTTGCAAAGCACTAACGGAACGCGGGTCAATGGTGAGGATGTACAGGTTTGGGCACTGCGTCCCGGCGATGTTGTTATGCTTGGCAGGACGTTGATGATTTTCGGTTCGACTGACGAAATCGGTTCGCGGCTCACTCACATCAACAAGGGCAGTAAATCCCGCTGTGTTCAGATGGGAATTGAAGGCGAGGAATTTGCTTTCCTGAATAAGGTTCTCGAAAAATTTGCAAAAGGCGACCGGTCTGCTTCGCTGTTTGAATTGGAGATTTTTCGGGGATTAACTCCTGAAGAACTTGAACCGCTGCATCTCTTGGCAATGCCGGAACTGCCGAAAAAACTAACGCCGGTGCAAACTGCTGAATTGACGGAACTGCTGCAATATATTTTCCTGCGTCTCCGATATCTTATTCTTTCGGCAAAGAGCAATGCTGTGCAGAGTACATCGCTCAAAACGGGAGTGGAAAACGTCAGCGTGAAGGAGTCCGCTTTGATTCCGCAAATCACGTTCAGCGGTTCGGAATGGCAGAACCTGCTGGATTTTTACGAAAAAATCGGCCGGCTTCTGAAAGGCGGAACGGAATAAAAGCACGGTTCTACGAACCGCCGCTAAACTGATATACCGTTATTGCCAAAATCGCTGCCAAAGCCGTTGTGTACATCATCGTTATAAACGTGTATTTCCATGAACCCGTCTCCTGACGAATCACTACGCAAGCCGCAATACAGGGCGCGTATATCATAACGAAAATTAACATCGCAAACGCTTTCTGCGGAGACCACTTCTCGTCATTTTGAATTTTCGCTGCCAGCGAATTTTCCGTTTTCGCCGATGCTCTGAATCTTTTCGGCTGCACTTCGTTTTCAATACCGTAAATCGTTTCCAGCGAAGCGACAATCGCTTCTTTCGCTGCAAAGCCGCCGATGAGTGCGACGTTATCCCGCCAATCAAAACCGGCGAATTGCGACACCGGTTCCAAACAGCGTCCCAAACGCGCTGCATAAGAATTTTGCAGCCGTTCCGATTTACTTGCGCCGGCATCTTTCGGAACAGGATAATACATCAACGCCCAAAGCACGATATTGACGGCTAAAATGAAAGTCCCTGCTTTCTTTATGAACCACCAACTCTGCAAAAACGCCGTTTGAAAAATGTCCCGCAGTTGCGGAATCTGATACGCAGGCAGTTCCAACACAAGCGGCGCAGGCGTTCCTTTCACAACGGTTCGACTGAGTACCGATGCCGCTATCAGCGCAGTACTCCACGATGTTAATATCAGCACCGCCATTATCAATCCCTGATATGCCGAAAAGAACGCCGCTATCAACAGTGCATAGACCGGTATTTTCGCACCGCAGTTCATCAGCGGCGCAACCATTATCGTTAGAATCCGCTCACGCTGTCCCCGCATTGCTCTCGTTGCAAGAATCGCAGGAACCGCACAGCCGCCGACTATGCCGCCCGCAAGTATCATCGGCAGAACGCTTTGCCCGTGCAAACCGAAGAACC
>WRCR01000346.1 GCA_009783865.1 Planctomycetaceae bacterium
ACGCTGACATCCGGCAATATGATATGACCAGCCGCCGCGATTACATAAAAGAGGTATTTCGCTTTCAACAAAAAGACGTTGTTCGTCGGTTAGATAGACCGGTTCCTGCACCATTAGTTCCCTTCGCCAAGAGTATAGGAGCGGGTCGAATTCCACGAAATGGTCATGGAGATGATTGTTAGGCAACGCTACCGTTGGTGCTATGCCGCCATGCAGCCGGGTTCCGTAGGTTCCGCATGTAATATGATAAGTCAGCATAACATCATTATATCAAAAATACCACGAGCGGGAAACTATGTTTCCCGCTTTCATAACAAAACGTCTTTCTTGTAAAGCGGGAAACTGCGTTTCCCGCTTTCATAACAAAACGTCTTTCTTGTAAAGCGGGAAACATAGTTTCCCGCTCGTTGAACCTTTTCACTGACTCAAGAACACAAACGTTCCTTTCTTATTACAGACGACGACATCAGGAACCTTGTCGCCGTTCAAGTCGGCAACCCAAACCTGCGTGCCGACACCGCTGTCATCGTCTATCTTGTGCGGTATGAACTTCGCTCCGCCTTTGCCGTCGCGCTTCAATTCAAACCAGTAAAGCACCGCCGGTGCGTCCGCCTCTTTATCACCCTTGGGACCATGAGCATAATACCGCTTGCCGGTTACGAAATCCATGAGACCATCGCCGTTGAAATCAGCAAGCGCGAAAGCATGCATCTGCGTAAAACGCAGCGCATCGGAATTCAAGTCCGGCTCTATCGGCATTATCTCATGTCTCTTGAACGTGATATTGCCGCTGCCGTCTCTCACTTGCTGATACCAGCACAAGCCGTACAAGTGGCAGTGATGCGCAGTAATAACATCATTCAAACCATCTCCGTCGACATCATACACAAGCATGTGCGCCGGTGCAGGTCCGAAATCAAACGGATGGAAAGTCCACGGCACCTGTTTCTTGTCCTTCGGCTGCTCCCACCAGCCCTTGCTGTCGAGCAAGTCGATTCTGCCGTCGCCGTTGATGTCGCCTGCTCCGATACCGTGAGTGTATCTTTGATACCGCTCGTCTTCATTTGAAACCTGATGGAACGTCCATTCGGGCTTTCCGCCTTTGATTTCAAAAGTACCGAAACCGAGCTTCTTATTCATGTTGTAGATGGGACCGAGCCGTCCGTCTCCGAAGATGTCGAACCACATCTGCGATTCGTTTCCGAGTTCCGGCAGGCACATGACTTTGTTCCAGTGCTGTTCTTTGCCTTTCGGATTTTCATACCAATATGCTTGCGTGCCGGGATGCGGACATATGAAGATGTCGTCCCAGCCGTCTCCGTTAAAGTCGCCGGTGAACATTCCGAAGTTGTCGGAATACTTCGCCGGGTCAAGTGCTTCAACCTTGTAAATTTCGTGTTTCTTTGTGAAGTCGGGACCTTCATACCAATAGGGACCGGCGGCGATATCGGGTATGCCGTCCTTGTTAAAATCACCGGTGCAGGCACCTTCAGCGGTGAACTGATTGCTCAACGTGATTTTCTTGTAAGTGGGAATTTTCTGTGCCGACGCATTATGAACGGCAAAACAAACGATGAGAATAAACGGAACGATGTGTCGCATAGTAATTGATTGAACAGAGTTGACGGACGTGAAATATCGGAAAATTATAACACTGACGGGGCTATCTTGCAATGGAACGCCCCTCAAAAAATTTCGCCAGCACCAGCAGTGACCATAGCCGATAAGCATGGTCGAAACGATTATTGATGTGTTCGTCCAGCAGCCGTTTAACATAATCCTGCCGAAATAAGCCGTCATTGCAAACCGCTGAACCGAGCAGCGTTCTAGCAATATAATCCTTGAGCGTTCCCCGAAACCAATGGTCGAGCGGAACACCGAAACCGGTCTTCGGTCTCGATTCAATACCAAGCGGTGCGAGTTCCCTGCCGAAACATTTGCGGAAAATCACTTTACCTTTTCTGCCTTGCCGTTTTAAAGACAGCGGCATTCTTGCCGACAGTTCCGCTATCCGATAATCCAAAAGCGGTGCCCGCACTTCAAGCGAATGAGCCATCGATGCAATGTCAACCTTCGTCATCAAATCACAGGGCAGGTAGGTCTGCTGGTCAATTAACAAAATCTTGTCGAGAATGTTTTTATCAGCGGCGTTGCTTGATTGCGAAAGATATTGCGTTAGAAAGTCAAGCGAAACATAATCGTGCAAGTGCCGTGCAGCGTCATCAGTATAAAGTTGTCTGCGGCGTTCATTATTAAAAATTGCAATCCATTGCAGATAGCGTTCCATCTCATTCATTCCAAGTGCTTCAAGGAAACGTTTGAAGCGGCGCAATGGATTACGCTGCCGGGTCGAAGTCGGACACCAATCCGCAGCAGCGGCAAGCGTTCTCCGCAAGCATGCCGGTATCAAATCAGCGTATTGTCCCAACTGCACAGCGCGGTATCGGTCATAGCCGGCAAACATTTCATCGCCGCCGTCGCCGCTTAACGCAACGGTAACTTCACTGCGGGTCATCTTGCAGAGTTGCAAAGTCGGAATTGCACTGGAATCCGCAAACGGTTCATCATAATAGTTGACAACATCGTTGAGAACTTTATCAAAATCGTCTTCGGACAGCGGATTCATCATGAAGGTCTTATGCTGCGTTCCCAGCAAGCGGGCTGTGTTCTCCGCATATTTTGACTCATCGTATTCCTTGAAGTTAAAACCGATGCAGAAAGTCCGAATCGAACCGCCGGTTTCCTTCTTGACGATTTCCTGCATTATGCTTGCGGTGATAGACGAATCAATTCCGCCGGAAAGAAATGCCCCAAGCGGCACATCACTTTGCAAACGAATTTTCACGGCATTATAAACAAGTGAGCGGAGTTCCTCTTCCCAATCTGCTTCGCTGCGTGTGTTGTCGGGCTGCCAGTCGGGAAACCAATATCGGCTGCTTGATAAATGCAGCGTATCCGCGTTGTATTGAAGGAAAGCGAAATGAGCAGGCGGCACTTTGCAGATATTGCGGTAAATCGTTTTCGGATGCGGTACATATTGATAAGTCAGATAATCGTCCAGCGCAGTGTAATCAAGTTCACGAGGAATATCCTTGACAGCAAGGATACTCTTCAATTCACTGCCGAAGATGAACCGGTCTGATTCGTGAAAGTAATACAGCGGCTTCTTGCCGATGCGGTCTCGTGCTAGAAACAGACGCTGACGGCGGCTGTCCCAAATTGCGAAGGCGAACATACCGTTGAGGTCTTGCAGCATTTTTTCCTGTTTCTCTTCGTAAAGATGAACGAGGACTTCGCTGTCGCTGTTTCCGCGAAAGAGGTGTCCGTTTGAAACGAGTTGTTTTTTCAATTCGGTGAAGTTATAGATTTCACCGTTGAAGACGAGAACCACGCTGCCGTCTTCGTTGAAGAGCGGCTGATGACCGGCAGACGAAAGGTCGAGAATTGATAGCCGGCGATGTCCGAGAGCAACACCGGCAGCATCGGCAAACGGCGAGCGGCGGGTTCCTTTGTCATCGGGACCGCGATGCCGCAGCGAGTCGGTCATTGCGTCGAGAACGCTCTCTGTGATTTCCTTGTTTGGGGTCGTCCAAACTGCACCGCATATTCCGCACATGTTAAATCGCTGGTTATTGGAGCCGGAGTACCGGCTAAATACGTTTATACCGTTTATACCGTTCTTGCCGCCGCATATTCTGTTTATTTTACCGCCTTGCGGAAAATATCTGCGCACAGTGTAAAATTATAACATAAAATCATTTATCGTTAAATAAATAATGCTGCGAAGCAAGCCCGCAGTAAATTGCGGTGCCAAACGTAATTATAATAAGACCGATGAGTTCCCTAAAACGTTTTTTTAGCAATGTGGTAAATCAAGATATGACAAAGGTTGTTAACACTGCCGGCAAATTGTCGCCGCTGGAATTCGAGTCGCACCTGTCGGTTTCACGCTACGGAAAGTTCGTGCTGACCGAAGCAGTCCGTCCGTCTTTCGACTTAAAAGTTGTGCCTTCCGAGGGCTATCGGCACGACAGATACAGCGACGAAAACACCGGTGCATCAATACCGGTCTTGATGATTTCCGTTTCTGCCGAGAAGATTTTCGATGTGTTTCTCGACTTGCTTCAGCCGCTCGGCGGAACGGTCGATGCGGTTCTCGAAAGCAGTCACCTGCGAAAGATACCCGGTCATAAAGATGTACGCCGGGAACAAATTGATTTGCCGGTGTTGACGAGTTATCTTTTCGATTACGAACATCTTTTTCTTGCCGACGGCTGCGTCGGCATCGCGGTTCTTAATCCGGCAATTCCCGCCGAAGTGCAATGGGACGAACATAAACTCATCACCGTTTATGCGGATAATTTGAAACCGTATGAAAAGGTATTGCGAAAATACAATATCCCGCACCGGCAGGATATTCGTTTAATTTCCGAAGCAGAACATGTACATATCACCCGCAAGGAATATGCCGGGCAGTTTAATGCACTGAAGACGTTAATATGTGCGGAGTAAATAACGTTAACGTTTAACGGCGATGCGTTCAACACTTATTACACCGATGAGGATGAAGAAGAGTGGTGCAATGTACTCGAAAAAAATGAATTGA
>WRCR01000347.1 GCA_009783865.1 Planctomycetaceae bacterium
AGCAATTTCCTGATACTTTGCGAAATTTTCCGGCAGTTTTTCCAACTCTTTTGCCGTCCAACTCCAGAACGAAACAACATCGCATAAATCGAGATGCTGCTGTATCGCCGGATTCAGTTGATGTGTGTAAAGCACGACATTAAGGTCAATTCTCCGGTCCATTTGTTCCATCTTTTTCCTGATTTCCCGCAGCCGGGCGACCGTTATGGACGCAGCGGCTTCCGAGTCGGGACCGGCAATAGGTTCGGCTTTTTTATGAAAGAAATCGTCCATGAACAGACCGGTAATGTTCGGCATCTTTTTGGCGAGTTCCAAGACATGTTCTTGTTCCTCTGCCGAGGTTCCGCTGCTGGAATCGCCGACGAAACTCCACATCAGTTTTTTTGTGTTCCGATATTGTTCGGCATATTCATCATACGGCGGCACCGGTTTTTTACCGTACCGAATGAAAATAATGTTCGGAATACCGATATACTCTGCCGCCTGCGGCGGTGTCAAACGGCTATGTCCTTTGTTCGGCAAACCGTATTGATTGTCGTAGGAACCTTCGATATGTCCCCAGAGCCAAAGTCGGTCGCGCACTGTGTCAGTTGCTGTGTTTCCAAATGTCAAAGAGGAAAGCAGCGGGTATGCTCCAACAGCACCGGCGGCTTTAAGAAAATTCCTGCGGGATAAATTCCTGTGTGATAAATTTTTCATGGTTTTCGATTTATTGCTAGAGTAAATTTTTACATATTTAATTTGTTTAGGATTTCTAATCCTATTTTTGCTGTTGCAGCAATTCGAAATACCGCCGCAGCGTTTGACGCTGCTCCAGCGGCAGCGGTTCTTTGTTCAACACTTCTTCCGGCACTTTTTTGATGACGTACTGCAATTCGCTGTATTCCCGCTCTGTTGTTTTTGGATGCCCCTCTTTGTTCTTTTCAAATTCGGAATCGCCTTCGTTGCCGATGATGCCGCTCAATTCCTGCCGCTCTTTTTTGCCTTCCAACTCCGTTGCCTGTCCGCTTGTCGGATCGCCTGCTTCACCGGTTCCAAAACTCTTGCCTTCCTGCTTCGATTTTTCCGTATCTTTGCTGGTGCCGCTTCCCTCTGTATAAGTCATCGTCATGTTCTTCATATCTTCCATCTGCTGCTGCAAAGCCAACTTTTTGCTTTCCTCTGCCAGTTCGCTGAATCCTTCCGCCTCGCCCATTTTCAACGAGGACTCAATTTTTTCAACGGTTTCGGCAATCGAGGTTTGTCCGCGCTCCTTCGATTTTTGCATCGCCTTTTGCAGCATATCCGCAACTTCACGCCGCTCCTTGTTTGACATCGTTGCGATTAAATCTGAATTCATCTGCTTCAAGTCCTTCGCCGCATCGGCAAAACGTTTGTCCTTCAATGCTTCCGCTGCTTTTCGGGTCGCCTCAGCAAGGTCAAGCGCGTCGGCAATGTCGTTCATTGAGTCAATTTTTGCCTGCGTATCCCAATACCGAAGTTTCTGACGCATCGCTTCGCTTACCTCAACGGCACTATTTAACTTGGTATCCTTTTGTTTTTCTTCTGCTGTCTTCCGTCTGCCGTCTGCCGTTTTCTTGGAGATTTGCCGCATCTTGCCTAACAAAGTATCAACGGGCTGCGAAACTAGCATTACTTCCGGCGTTGTATCAGGAAGAGCGGCAGTTTGTTCCGGTTTAATTTCTCTGAAATATAAGAACGTAAAAAATAAAGTTTGCAATAGCAGTATAACAGTAAAATAGAACACTGTGTACCGCACGCCTCGTTTCCTTACGGCAGTCGGCAAAATATCATACTGCCGTTCAACTTCTGTCGGTATAACCTGTTTTGCATATCCGGCAGCGTCTTCGAGTTGCAAACGTTCCATAACGGTCAGACCGCGTTCTTTCTGCAAAATCGAAACGGCGGTCAACAGACGGTCTGACAAACCGTAATGTTTATCCGCAATACGAGCGGCGGGTGATAAGCCGCCGGATTCATAAAACCAGCCGATAAGTCCGCCGATAACGGCACAAAGTGCGATTAAAATCGGTATTATCGGAAAATACGAAAGTACTGCATCCTCCTGTTCCAAGACAACGGTAAGAGGAAGCAACAGAGTTAGTATAAGAAAAAAGGGCAACAAAAAAAATGCTGATACAATAATACACCGGCGAAGGCGAATTCGCCGCCGAATGGACTGCAAGGGAGCGGTTATTTGCGGGGGCTGAAGCCCCCGCCTCTTTAGTTCACTTTGATTCATTTTGACTCGTTAAAAAAACTAAATATATTCAATTCTTATTGCCGATAATGATTAACAAGGGACTATAGCGTTCTCATTCAAGGAAATTTCGCCTCTCACCGTTTTCGTGGAGTTAAAACCGATGAAAGTTGCCCGTACATTTATCATTATAACAAGTATAGCGGTTTTGTGCTGCGGTATTCCGGTATTTGCGCAGACCTGCGGCGGTTCCGTCAAATCATGCGGACAAAACAATTCGTGTAAGACGGGTTGCACTGCGAATTGTCAACATCAGCAGTGCCAACAGCCCTGCCAGAATTGCCAGCCGCAGCAGTATTGTCCGCCGCAGCCAGCCCCAATGCCGATGTTTCCGCAATGGCGGCAGGCAATGCAGCCGACCTATCAGCCGTATTTCGGAGCGCAGCCGCTTATGAATCCAAGAAGTCCTCACGCGCCGCATGCTGTTTTTGCAGCGGCAAACGCGGGGTATTGTCAGGCGGAAATCGGTTATCCGAAGGGCGGAACGATATTTCCGGGCTTGCAAAGATTTCTCGCCCCTGACCAGTTCCTTATGTCCACCACGAGACCGGCGACACCGATTCCGACTTACACCACCCGCGGTCCGCGCGACTTTTTTCTCAACGATAATCCTTCGAGTATCGGATACTAACATATGTTAGTTGAACAACTTGCAACAGCCGGTGTCGTCGGAGCAGGCGGTGCCGGCTTTCCTACTCACGTAAAATTGACTACCGGCAAACCGGATACGCTGGTTGTCAATGCTGCAGAATGTGAACCGCTCCTGCACAAAGACAAAGAAGTCCTCGTTCATTACCCGGAGCAGTTCTTCGCCGGTTTGAATGCCGCCGCACAACTCGCAAATGTTGAAAACATTGTCATCGGCATAAAAAGGAAATACGCCGATGTAATCGAGGTTCTGCAACAGCATCTTCCGAAAAAAAAGAGCGGAAAAGTTACCGTCAACATTACCGGTTTGGACGACGTATATCCTTCCGGCGATGAATTCGTTCTGGTCTACGAAACGCTGCGCCGGGTAATACCGCCGGGCGGCTTGCCGAGCGCGGTCGGAGCGGTAGTAATGAACGTCGAAACGGTTTATAACACCGCCGCTGCCTGCGATGCGAAAAATCCGCAGCCCGTTACCGAAAAATTTATTTCCGTTGCTGGTGATGTTGCACATCCGTGTTCCTTACGGGTTCCCATTGGAATCAAGTTATCGGAATGTGTTGCGGCTGCCGGCGGTACAACGATAACCGAACCTGCTTTCGTCATCGGCGGTGCGATGATGGGTTATGTCGAAACGAATCTCAACAAGCCGGTGACAAAAACAACCGGCGGCATTATCGTTCTGCCGAAGACACATTTTATCGTTCAGCGGAAACTTTGGGATTGGCAGCGGATTTCCCGTGTCGGAAAAGCATCCTGCGACCAATGTTCGTTTTGTACCGAGTTGTGTCCGCGCCGTCTTTTGGGGCATCCGATTGAGCCGCATCGGGCAATGCGGAGTTTGGGCTTCAATTTATCGAAACAGTCCGATGTCCCCGGCACCGTGTTTTGCTGTGCCTGCAATCTTTGTTCTTATTATTCTTGTCCCGAAGGGCTTGACCCGCAGAGTGTTTGCGGGGAAAATAAGCAGCGTATTCTTGCTGAACAGCGGAAGAGCGGCAAGCGGTGGGAAAATCCGCCGTTTCTGCCGGAAAGAGCGGAGAACGTTCTGCCGAACCGTAAGACACCGACGCAGCGGTTGATTCAGAAAATCGGTTTAGCGTCTTACAAGAATAAGGCACCGCTTGCGGAGCGGTTGGTTGAAACAAACGCGGTTGAAATCCTTTTACGGCAGCACATCGGAGCGGCGTGTGTACCGATAGTGAAAGTTGGAGAAAGTGTCAGCAAGGGACAGGTGATTGCGATTCGTCCGGTAGTTGACGGCAAACCGGCATTGGGCGCGGACATTCATTCTTCGCTTGCCGGCAAGGTGAGCGCAATCACGACAGAGAGTGTTTGTGTTCAGATTTGACGTTGTTACACTCATTTAGACGGTACTCCGGCTTCTCAACCAGCGGAAATCTGCGATTTCCGCTTTAACGAAAGAACGTATTTTGGGAACAACGGAGTTCACAGAACTCCGCTAGTTGTTTATCGAAAAATCAGAGCGGCGATGCGCAAGCAAAGGCAAATTTCACAAGAATAAAAATTTTCACGGGTATTGCAATCAATGAAAAAATGTGATATACTGAATTTCGTAACAAGGTATTCCCGTCCGGTAAGGTGCCGGACGGATTAAATTAAGAGTTCATCGGCGGTGAATACGCCGTGTGCAATCAGCACATCTGCTAATGCAATGCCGAGTTCATC
>WRCR01000348.1 GCA_009783865.1 Planctomycetaceae bacterium
GGTTCGCCAACGGCTTCGGCTGCCATTATGCCTGCGGTTATCTCTTTGATGACGAAGGAGACGATGTCTACGGCGGCAAAATCATGGGAACCGGCATGGCATGGGACTTGGCAATCGGATACCTTTGCGACTTCAACGGTAACGACAGATTTACAGCAACCGGCGGTATGACGCAGGGAATCGGTGCTGAAGGAAGTATCGGTATCCTGTTCTGCTACGGCGGCGATGACGTTTTTCTCGGACGCAACCAAGCGTTTGCCAACAGCAATATCAGTTATCACTCGCCTTCAAACTGCGGAAGTAACTTCAGTTTCCTCATCAACTACGGCGGCAATGACCAATACGGCAGCGGTGCCAAGAACAACTCATACGTTCAGAGAGGTTCAGCAGGCGGCTTCCTGATTGACAGACCGACCGAAGCCGAAGAGAAATCCGAACTTGCAAAACTGACAGTGTTGCGAGAAGAAAGGCAAAAAGAAATTGCCGATTGGGATTCCGAACAGGAACGTCTCAAGGAAGAGGCGGCGAAGAACAATCGGCGTTATGTTCAGCGTTCACGCCGGCCGCAGCCGATTGCGGTTGATATCGACAAACGTGTTAGTCCGGTGCCGTCTTTCGTGACCGTGCAAGTAGTTGATACAAAAGACGAAAATGTTGAAACGAAAACCGGTGATGCCGGAAACAAGGTAAAATAATTAATAACACCTCGCTCTTTATAGGGCGGGATTAAACCTCCACTAAACTAACTCCCCTCACACAACGTTTATTACTATGAAAAAGAATTTCTGGTTTATTACATTATTACTCGGTGCCGGATTGCTATGTACCTATGTGATGTACGCTGTTGGAACAGATACGGCAGGACATTCCCGCTCTGCAACAGAGTTAATGAATTTTTCATTGAGCGGAACGCTCGAACCCGATGAAATACCGGGGATGGCTCAGAGTTCCGATTATACTTTCGCCGAAGAAGCGGGAGAGAGCAGCAGTGCCGACAGACATTTCACACCGGATGGAAAATTCCTCGGTGCTGGCGGTCCGGTAAGATTGCCGAAAAAATCCGCCGCCGACAGCACTAATGAATCCATTCTTGCTGCGCTGACGTTGGAACATCAGATTCAGCCGCCGAAACAAATTCGGTATGCTCAATCGGATGCCGCTTTTGAAAATGAACCCGTTCAGTTAGTCCAGTACAAGAATAACAATGGTTCAAAACAGAAATCTGCCCAGCAGCCGAAGGTTGAAAATAAACCGGAAACTGCTGCGGATTCCGGGGTGCAACTGCCGCCGGAACATGTGGACTCTCTGAAGAAGTCAATACGAAATGTATTGATTGCCAATGCGCGAAGACCTATAACAACGCAGCACAATTCGCCGGGTGAGATTTTACTGATGGCACTGCCTTATGGTGCAGATGCGAAAGTGTATCAGCCGAATCCGAATGTAAATCCCCGCGACAAAAATGCCGTGAAAGGAAGTTATATCTATTCCATCGGAACTCTTTGCTGGAATTATCCCTGCAATGGAAGAACCTTGCTTCGAAGTGACGGTAAGAATGTTGTCGCAAAAGTCGGCAACGGTTATCAGCCGCGTCCCGCTTCACTGCTTGCGATGCTGGCAATGTCCAACATCATGCCGAACTATGAAATCAAAGCAGACGGCGGTGTGTATTCGATTTCCCATCTAATCAGTTCCGAAAGAGCCGGCATTACCAAAGGTTCTAATCTGTCGATGGCATTAATCGGACTGTCATTTTACGGCAACGTGAAAGAAACGTGGAAAAACGACATGGGTGAAACATGGTCGATTGAAAAAATGGTTGTCGAAGAATTGAATCGGACTATCGACCAGGGAACCAGCGATGTTACCGATTGGCTTCTCGGTTTAACCGCGGCGGTAAATCTTTACGAAGAAGAGGGTTACGCTCTGCGCGGTCCGATTGCACTGGCGAAAAAACAACTCGGCATATATCACGATTTTGTGCTTTCCGTTCAGAACGAAAATTATCTTTGGCATCCGAAATTCTTTTTATTCAAAGGTGTTACTCCTAATACACATGATGCGATTTATTCCGGCGGTCACATTCTCCGCTGGCTTGTAACTTCGCTTCCGGAAAATCGATTGGAAGATGCGAAAGTGCGCCGCGCAGTTGCAAATTTAGCGGCGACGCTGAATCAGATACCGGCGAACACACCGGCGGGTTCGATGAGCGAGAAGCAGTTGGAAGGTATCGGCGTTGCGCTTCAAGCGTTGTCGGTATATTATCAGCGGATGTACGGCAGGAGTCCGCTGGAGATGCCGCAACAACCGGAGCAACAACAGGCAAGTGCCGCAAATAAAACGGCGCAGAAGTGAGTGAACAGTGAATAACGGGAGACGCAAGCGTTAAAATGCCTCCTCCGCTATTCACTATGCACTCTTAACTATTCACTAAAAAACAACCGCCTGAAACGCTCTCTCAACCGAATGTCTCTACACTCTCCGTTCAGTAACAATACTTACAATCCCAACTATTTCGGGTGACGACCGAGGGGAAAACTGAACGTGTTGAACTGCGTTTCAGGCGGCTTATATCGTAAAAATTCTCTTTCTTTTCGGGTTAGGACAACGTGTTCAGCAAAGTGCCGAACTCGGTAATGTTCGTTTCGACATATTCAAACCAGCGTTCCGGTTTCCAAAGTTCAATACAACTGATTGCACCGACTACCATCACTTCTTTGCCTTTCTCGACAGCAAGGAATTCCCGAAATCCTTCGGGCAACACCAAGCGTCCTCTTTCGGCAAGTTGTACTTCCCTGTGGCGGGTTGCCAACAGACGACCGAATTTTTGCAATTCAACCTTCTGCTGATTCAAACTGCCGGCTTTCAACCGTGTGAAAATTGCCGCAACGCGGTTATCGTATTCAATCTTCCATTGTTCGGCATCCCAAAGTGAAATGCAGCCGGACTGTTCCTTGGCAATAACGCATTTTCCTTCGTTGGGTTTGAACAACTTTTCAAACTCTCCGGGCAAGGTCAGCCGATACCGGTCGTCTAACCGGCGACTGTATTCACCTGAAAGAATTTGTGTTGCGTCGAACATCGGAAAGTGTCTAACTGTGTTTTGTTTCGCAGTATTTTATTTCGGAAGTGCAAAAACCCATTATACACTATTGGGCGCATTTCCCGCAAGTACCCCAAAAAAAATTATTTTCAGGGCAACTTTCCCGCAAAATAAGAATTTATCAGAAAAAACCGATTTGACAATAGGGGGCAGAAATTCGGAAAAAACAAAGTGAGAAAAAGGGAGGCGTTTGGAGTTCCCCCCTTGAAAAAATACCGTTGCAGTGCTAATAGAGATTACGCATACTTCCGTTTTGCTGCGGCTTCATCCATTGCGGCGGTCTCCTTGCGGCGTTCCTCCAACAAATACTTTTCATAACGCCCTTCCTTAAGACGTTCCACCATCTTAAGCGATTTATTCGCCTCAATCACAGCAGCCCGGCGGCGTTCAATCTCTTCGTCAATCATAGCGATATTTTCCCGAATCTTCTTCCGCTGTGCCTGAAGAAACATCTCCTGACGGCGCAGCCCCATAAGATAATCCGCCGAAATCTCGCCGCCAGCGTTAATCATTTTACGCCCCGCTTCGAGGTTTTCAGCAATCTCCTCTTCATTTTTTTTGCCGAGTTCTTCCATTCTGCGCCGGGCTTCATACGCCTTAGCAAGTTCCGCCTGCTTCTTCTTCAATTCATTGTTACGAATCGTAATAAGCGGCTCAAGTTGAAATTTAAACATTGTAGTCCTCCTTGTTTAATCATGTTCTGGGTGTCTCTTTGTTTTCCTGCGGTTTATTATCCTGCGTTGGAAACAATTCAATAATTCTCTTAACCGTGTCATCAAACACCGCCTTTTCCGAAACATTCTGCTGCAACAATCGGTCAATGAGCGGCTTCATTTTAATTGCATAATCAATATCGGCATTACTGCCCGCCTGATACGCGCCAATGGAAATAATATCTTCATTGTCAAGATAAACGCCGAGCAGTTTCCGCATTGTTACCGCTGCCTTCAAATGTTCCGGCGAACAAATATCGGGCATCAAACGGCTGATGCTTTCAATCGGGTCAATCGCTGGATAATGTCCGCGGGTACTCAACTTTCGCGAAAGCCAAATATGTCCGTCCAGCAGTCCCCGAACTGTATCGCCGATAATATCGCCGTGGTCATCGCCTTCTACGAGAACTGTTAAAAAGGCGGTAATGGTTCCTTTTGCGGAACGCCCTGCCCGTTCTACAAGTTTCGGCAATAAACCGAAAACAGACGGCGGATAACCCTTCGTGGTCGGCGGTTCGCCCGCTGCCAAGCCGATTTCACGCTGCGCCATTGCAAATCGGGTCAAGGAATCCATCATTATCAAAACGTTTTTTCCTCTATCCCGAAAGTACTCGGCTATTGCCATTGCAGTCATCGGAGCGCGCACTCGCATCAATGCCGGTTCATTAGAAGTTGCAACGACTACAACACTTTTTTTCAAGCCCTCCTCGCCCAAGTCCTTTTCGATGTAGTCGTTGAGTTCCCGTCCGCGTTCACCGATGAGACCGATGA
>WRCR01000349.1 GCA_009783865.1 Planctomycetaceae bacterium
AAATAACGCCGGTATTGTCGCCAGATTCATGAACGAGGCAAAGTCAGTCGCACGATTAAATCATGAACATATTGCCCAGATTTATTTCGCCGGTGTGCAAGACGGGGTGCCGTTCATCGTCTTCGAGTACGTCGAAGGAACAAATATCCGCACTCTAGTTGAAGAGAATGATACCTTGCCGCTTGCACAGGCAATGAATTATCTTATACAACTTGCCCATGCACTGGCTCACGCTGCGGAAAACGGCGTTATACATCGCGATGTCAAACCGTCTAATGTTTTGATTACACGGGAAGGAAGGGCAAAACTGATTGATATGGGACTCGCCCGCCTTATTTACACCGAAAATCGAAATGATGACTTAACGGCAAGCGGAGTAACACTCGGAACTTTCGATTACATATCGCCGGAGCAGGCACGTGACCCGCGAAATGCCGACATACGCAGCGATATTTATTCTCTCGGCTGCACCTTCTTTTTCATGCTGGCGGGACATCCGCCGTTTCCCGAAGGAACCGTGTTGCAGAAACTGCTTCAGCATCAAGGCGATGAACCGCCGGATATACGTACTTTTCAGCCCGACGCACCGGTAGAAGTCGCACAGTTGATTCAAAAGATGATGGCGAAAGACCCGCGGCACCGATTTCAAACCCCCGCACTTCTTCTTGAAGCACTAGTCCGAATGGCAAAAATGCTGGGCTTGCAGCCGACCGGTCAAAGCAAATTGCTGTGGATGATGAACCATTCTACAAGAATCTCGCTGTTGATGCGGCATATTCCTTGGCTTTCCGCACTGCTGGTTTTATTTGTCATTTATCTTCCATTGAGTGTGTATTGGGGCTGGTCCGACCAACTGGAAATACCGCACGGGATAACCAAAGTTTTTGATGAACCCGAATCGCCGATGGAATCGGCAAAGACACCGGAAGACAACACCGAAAACGATGAAACCGCTTCACCAGTTATTAGTTCCGATATGCAGGATAATTCTCCTGCGTTCACGCTAATTTCAACATCACTTGCCGATGCATCTCTTTCCGGCTCTATTTCCGGCGTTACGGCGGCAGGAGCGGAACTTTCGCCGCAACGGCTTATCGGAAGTTGGCAAAACCAGTCGGATGTTATCATCGGTGTTGTCACCGGTACAGATTTCAGAAGAGAGCAGCAGCCGGACAACGCTGCAAGTACCGATGCCGCTTCGATTCAAAATAACCCGCTGGTTCTTTGTGTTGACCCGACCGGTGCAGAACCGGAGTCCTTCAAAACACTTGAAAGCGCGTTAACTGTTGCAAGTAATGGCGATACGATTTTGTTGCGCTGGAACGGCAGCGAAAAATTCAAGCCGCTTGTGTTGTCCGACAAGCGGTTGAAATTTGTTGCCGCAGATGGTTTTCAACCGACATTGCGGTTTGAACCGGCAGAAAAGTCAGCGGTTAGTTCCAGTCCCAGAACGGTGTTGTCGATTCGTTCAAGTTCGCTGGAATTTCGCAATGTCGGAATTGAATTTCAAATTCGGCAGGACGAAATGGGACTTCGCTGGACGCTTTTTGACCTTGCCGGCAATAATTATCTGCGTTTTGCGCGCTGCAATTTGACAATTTTTAATGCGGCGGCAGACAATTCGGCATATCATCAGGATGCGGTTTTCTTCCGAAACAGTGTTCAGCCGCATGTTTCGGAACCGATTTCCGATGCTGTGCCGGAACAGCAGCAGTCGGACGGCGGACAACTTGTGCTTGATTTAACGGACTCCATTGTTTGCGGCGAAGCGTATTGTCTTCGTAATGATGCACCGCAGAACATAGTCTTTTCTGCAAACAATACGATATTCGCGCTTGCTAATCCGTTTGTTCAAAATGATGACACCGGCAGGAATTCGTTTGCTGCGGCGAAGATGCAAATTCGGTTTAATCTGGTGACATATTTCGGTTTGTCGTGTTTCGCAAAGTTGAATAAGAATTCTGCTGAAACAAATCCGCTGCCGCTGGAATTGAATATGAAGCATTCCGTTTTTCTTTTTAACTTGAATCCGCTGGCGATGTTTAGCGGAAAGTATGCAGACGGTGATTTAGCGCAGTTGTTCCGCTGGACGGAAGAGCAGAATTGGTTTCAGGATATTCGTATTGCGTTCCGTTTTCAATCCGATGCTGCGGCAGAGCCGGGTTTGAATGATGTTTCTCTTTCGGATTGGCTTGGGAAGACCTTTCCTGAAACCGCCGAGGGAAATAGTTCACGTCCGAAGGTTGATGATTTGGTTTTCGGCGGCATCCGCAAGCCGGTTAGTCAGATTAACTGGAGTGATTTGCTCCCGTCATTTCCGCAGGATTCTTCGTTGAGTGCCGGTGAAATACTGCCCTTTGGTGCGTCGCAGCCCGGTGCATTTTCGGGAGCGGCGGACAGCATGGAAGACGTAAATCGTATTCCGCTGGAGACCGACTACGGACGGATAATCTTCGAAAAGAAGTAGGGTAGGTTGTAATGTTGTAATCCTGCGTCAGCAATTCCGCTGTTTTATCTTCCGAAAAACGGTACAATAGACGATTATGCATAATAATTTTTTGAACTGTGTTTATAATGCGGACTGTGTTGAAGGAATGAAAACCATTCCGGCGCAGTCGGTTGACCTCGTCATTACCGACCCGCCGTTTGGCATCGAATTCAAGGCGAAGCGGGAAAATTACAATCGTAAAGGTTCACGGGTACTGGAAGGATACAGCGAAGTTCATGAAGATGATTATCTAACATTTACCGAAAACTGGATGAGCGGCGTTAAGCGGCTGCTTAAACCCAGCGGTTCCATGTTCGTTTTTTCCGGCTGGAACAATCTGAAGGATATTTTAATCACGCTCGACAAACTCGGCTTTATTACCGTCAATCATCTGATTTGGAAATATCAATTTGGTGTGGTTACATCGCGGAAGTTCGTAACATCACATTATCACTGTCTTTACGTTTGCCTTGACGATAAGAAACGTAAGTTTTTTCCGTATTGCCGGTTCAGAAAGGAGGGGATAAAATGATGCGATTAGATAAAGCAATAACCTACTGTCGTGAAAACATCGAAACAATGATTTCGAGATCAACTTCAAAACTGATTTTTCCCCTTATTACTTACGGTTTATTGAAAGAATACTCCGAAAGCCGTAAAGAACGTTATACGGATGCCGACGTAAAACAATGCTACTTTCACGCAGTTGCATATTTCAAAGAATATTTGGGGCATGCAATTCACTTTGGCGGAAGATATCAGGACGCTTACGCCTCGCGAAATCTGCCGCAATACGGTGTTTTGGAAACACTGGGCAATAAGCAATATGCCCTGACAACCCCCTATAAACTTGCTTCGACCGAATTACTTCAAATTCTTCCTGACAAAATACGTTTCTTTCTCGAATCGAAACTGGGAATTATTCCACATTTGAAAACGGATGAAGAAAGATTGAAGCTTGCAAAGGATAAAAATAAGTTTTTAGAATTACTTCGACGGCAAATTGACATCAATCCGCACAATTTTGAGATGTTTTCTTTTGCCGTATTGAAAACTCATTTAGAAAAATTCGCTTGCAAGCTCTACCGAGACACCCGAACATTGTCACATGACAAAGGAGTCGATTTAAGTACAAATTTTGGAGTTGTCTATCAAATCAAAAAACTGCGATTGTTAACCAACAACAGTGCAGATGTGGTATTTCGAGAAATCAAAACAAACTTTTCAGAAGACCGAATTAAGGACGGTAACATCGTTTTAGTCATTGATGACATAGCGCAATGTGTGAAAAGCTACCTTATCAATATGAAAATTCAGGCATTATCAAAAGAGGATATACTCAACTTGTCATCTCTATTTGATTTGGAAGAACGGCAGAAAGTTTTGCGAATTGTTTTTGAAGAATTTTTGAGAGAATATCAGAGCGATATATAACAACAAAAACGCTGGAGAAGTTAACGCCCGGCTGACACTACAGTTAGTTGAACAATTCCAAATACGGCATAAGTTTCGGTGAATCAACATGTTACAAAATATTTATTCGGAAATTGCGAATCGCTTACAAAATTTTCCAACTCAATGGGATGGCAAGGTATCTATTCTGAAAATGCGGGATGGCAATTCTCCCCATTGGCGGCAAATGGAGTGGGTTGGATTTTACTTTCAGTTTTTGTGCGAGGAGTATCTTGATGGTCTATTTCAGTTTCAAACACCGACATACGATAAAGTTTTTTTCGATGGTTTTTACACGATTCCTTTTGACTTCAAAGCCCACGTTGCAAATACCCGCAAGGTTCCGCTCAACGATAGTGAAGCAATGTTAAGTGCCATAAAGGAGTATGGTTCAATTGGCATTATTTTAGCACTTGGTGAAGCTGAATACGATGACGTGGAAAAAACATTTCGAAGGTGGCACGAGGAGATAAAAGGAGAACTTTCTGAATACGTAAAAGAAGGAGAACAAATCAATCGAAAATCTCGGCGGCGTAAGCAGAGTTTCGTTCTATCGAAAATTCTGATTATTGAAATCACAGACAATACTCTCGAAAAATGTGGTTCTTTTCAGAAAGGTTTTCGCAATTCGAA
>WRCR01000350.1 GCA_009783865.1 Planctomycetaceae bacterium
ATGGGGAACACTGCTGCTGATGCCGCAGACGTGAATTACGGCGGTTTGTTTAGCGCAGGATTTTAATCCTACCCCCGCGGATGAAACTTTCTGTGAATTGACTTCAATCGGCTCTGGTCAACATGCGTGTAAATCTGCGTTGTCATTATACTTGCGTGTCCGAGAATCTCCTGTATCTGACGCAAGTCCGCTCCGCCCTCAAGCAGGTGAGTCGCAAAACTGTGCCGCAAGGTGTGAGGACTTATTGCCGGAGACGCACCAATCCGTATTGCATACTTCTTAATCAGTTCCCACATCGCTTCGCGGCGAATCTTCCTGCCGCTGTGAGAAAGAAAAACACAGTCCGCATCTTTATGCAAATCCTTCGGTATTCCCGTGCGTTTTGTGCGGCGTTCTTCAACCGCTGGTCTCTCTTCCGTCATCCAGCGGTTAAAAGCGTCAATCGCTTTCCGTCCAATCGGTACATACCGCTGCTTGTTGCCCTTGCCGGTGCAGAAACAATATCCTTCGCTGATGTGAACATCGGGCAATCTCATATTGACGAGTTCCGAAACGCGGCAGCCGGTCGCATAAAAGAATTCCAAAATCGCTCTGTCCCGCAGATAAAGTTTATCTTCGTCCGGCTGCGGAGAAACAAGCAGTTCGTCAACCATTTGCCGCGTCAAAACATTCGGAACACGCTGCCAAAGTTTGCTGCTGCCGAGTAGTTCCGCGGGGTTGTCCTTCAGAATTCCCTCGCTCTGAAGATAACGAAAAAACACCCGCAGTGAAACAATATGTCTTGCACGCGATGCGTCAGCAAGATTCTGATTGTCAAGGAAAACGATATAATCCGCTAACTGACGAACCGTCAGACGTTCCATTTGCCTGCTGCCGAGCCAAAGGAAAAACCGCTCTAAATCATGCCGATACGCCAGCAAAGTGTTGTCCGCAAGTTGCAACTCTTTCGTAAGAAACCGGATAAAAGCATCAAGCCATTCCGATTGCCGGGAAGAGGAAACCTCAACATTTTTTACCGTTAATTTTCGGCGGTGAGAATTAAACAGCATGGATACAAAAAATTACACAACACGGACTGATAACATAAGCGGTTCGCCGTCAACACTCAATTCGGTTTGATTTTCGGCAACTGCTTCCTCTCTCATATTATCGGCTAACGTCTCCCCTTTGATATACTCTTTGTATTTCTCTAATGATTTTACCAGTAATTGCGATTTTGTTTCGATGCCGACCAAAATTCTATCGGTATAATCGCAGTTCATATCTTTTCGCTTGTCTTGAATCAAACGGATAATTTCCCGCGCTCTTCCTTCGTCTAGCAGTTCTTCTGTCAACTCTGTTGCAATAACGACAACGCAGGAAGCACCTTGCGCCGCTGCCCAGCCGTCTTTCGCTTGAAGACGAATTTGAATTTCGTCCGCCGTCAATTCAACACTGCCGGAGTCAAGCGGCAGCACAATTTTACCGTCTTTATCCAACTGCGCTAAGAGAAGTGAAGCGTCTGCGCCGTCAAGTTCTTTTTTGACTTCCGGCATTTGCTTGCCGAGACGCTTGCCGAGTTTCTTGAAATCCGGCAGAACCGCAAAACTAACGTATTGGTCGAAGTCCGCCCGGTCTTCAAGAACCTTCATGTCCTTGATATTTAATTCGTCAAGAATGATTTGCGTGCTTGCCGCTACATCGGATTTCAAAAATATGTTTGCCGTCTCGTCGCTGGAAAACATCACTTTGACACCGGCAAGCGGCTGCCGAACTTTTATCTGTGCATTAGAGCGGGCTGCGCGCCCCAGCGAAACAATGGTGCGAATCAGTTGCATTTCCTTCGACTGTTTTTCGTTAAACAGATTTTCGTCCGGCGTTGGATAGTCCGCTAAGTGAACGCTTTCTAACCCGCCGTTTTCAATATCAACGAGCCGCTGCCAAAAATTCTCCGCTAAGAACGGAACAAACGGGGCAATCAATTTCGTTATGGTAATGAGACATTCATAAAGCGTCCAATACGCATCGCATTTCGATTGGACTTTTTCTTCGGACGGGTCATCGGCGGAACTCCAAAATCTATCACGGCTTCTGCGGACATACCAGTTTGAAAGAGAATCCGTGAAAGCAAGAATCTCACCCGCAGCGGTAAAGTGGTCGAAAGCGTCCATCTTTTCGCAAACGATTTTAACGGTCTTATTCAATTCGCTCAAAATCCACCGGTCTAATTCACAGCGGTTTTTTATCGGTCGATATGGTCTCGCCGACTTTGCCGCCGATGCTAAACAAGACGGACTCATCTGCCCGCCGTCTTCCCGCAGGACATCTTGATTGACAAGTTCAAGCGGATTGAAACCGTCAATTTTCCGGTACACTTCGTAAAAAGAAATCACGTTTTGCAGGCGCAGCATGAACTCCGGCATTGAGTCCCGGATTGCCGCTTCACTGTATCGGATTGCCGTCCACGGTGCTTGATTCGCATAGAAATACCAGCGCAAAGCATCCGCGCCGTATTTATCGAAAATCTCCGTCGGCTCACGGTAATTGCGCTTGCTCTTCGACATTTTCTGTCCGTCTTCACCGAGCATCAATCCAAGAACGATGCAGTTCTTAAAGGGAAGCGGAAACGGATGCGGATGCAATTCTACGCCGTGCATTTCCACTTTCTTCAAACTGCCGTCCGATTGTATAAAAACACCGTAAGCCATCATAGTACCTATTGCCAGCAAACTGTAAAACCAGCCGCGGGTTTGGTCAATCGCTTCGCTGATAAAGTCCGCCGGAAAACTTTGCCGAAACTCTTCATACGAACCTTCTGTACACGGGTAACCCCATTGAGCGAAAGGCATTGCACCGGAATCAAACCAGCAGTCAATCACTTCGGGAACACGGCGCATCCTCGCACCTTCCGCAAAGGGGGAAGCGTAAGTTATTGCGTCAATATACGGCTTGTGAATTATCAAATGCTCATTCAAATCGGGGTCGGCTTTCTTCGCCTCGTCCCAAACTTCTGTTCCTTGAACGTCTTGTTTCGCAAGCAGTTCGCTGTATGATTCCACGGCTTCCGCCTTGCCGGTTTTTTCGCAAACCCAAATCGGCAGCGGCGTTCCCCAATACCGTTCACGCGACAACGCCCAATCGACATTTGCTTCGAGAAAGTTTCCGAAACGTCCGTTTTTAATGTGGTCGGGATACCAGTTGATTTTCTGATTATTTTCGAGAAATGCGTCTTTGAACTGCGTTGTCTTTATGAACCAACTCTTTCGCGGATATTGAATGAGCGGGTCTTGTTCCGACCGCCAGCAGAACGGATATTCGTGAAGATATTGTTCCTGATGCAGGAGCAAACCCTTCGATTTCAAATCGCGGACAATATCTTTGTCGGTTTCCTTCACCCATCTTCCTTCGTAAGGCGGTGCTTCACCGCTGAATTTACCATTCGGCAGAACACAGCAAAGCAGTTCCGGCTTGCTGCCGCCGTCTGTGAACCGTTCTTGTTCTTTCTTCAACAGATTAAAATCGTCTTCTCCGAAAGCAGGGGCGGTATGAACAATTCCGCTGCCGGTATCAAGCGTTACAAAGTCCGCCGGTACTATCCGCCAGTTGATGTGTTCCTGTCCGCCGGTTTTCAGCGTTCCTTTTGTCTCGCCGATGCTGCCGTGATAAAACGGAAACGGCGGAATGTAGCGCAAGCCGATTAAGTTGCTGCCCTTTAATGTTTCGAGTATCTCCGCTTTCTTTTTGAGTTTGCCGGCAATGGTTTCGACAAGTTCTTTCGCAATGACGCAAAGACGCACGTCTTGTTTTTCGCTTTCATCAACAAACCGGACAACGGCGTAATCATAATCGGTATGCACAGCGGCAAACATATTGCTCGGCAGCGTCCACGGGGTTGTCGTCCAAACGATCAAATCGACATCGCCGGAACCGAGTTTTGCATTGACAGCAGAACCGGTGTCCGAAACCAGCGGGAACCTAACAAAAACACTGGGGTCTGCAACTTCGCGGTATCCTTGTCCGACTTCGCCGGAAGACAAAGCGGTGCCGCCTTGCGCCCACCACCAAACGATTTTGTGTCCTTGATACAGCCAGCCCCCGTCGAAGAAGGCCTTCAATATGAACCAAACGGATTCGACATAACTCTTGTGATAGGTGACGTATGCTTCGTCAAGATTGAGCCAGAAGCCGAAGCGTTCCGTCATTTCTTCCCATTGCCGCATATATCGGAAAACGCTTTCGCGGCATTTTTTGATGAACGGTTCTATTCCGTATTCTTCGATTTCTTCTTTGGAATGGATTCCAAGTTCTTTGCATACTTCGACTTCTACGGGCAAGCCGTGGGTATCCCAGCCGCCTTTGCGCTCGCAGAGAAAGCCCCGCATTGTTTTATAGCGGGGATACAAATCCTTGATAGCACGTGTCAAACAATGTCCCGGATGCGGCATACCGTTGGCAGTCGGCGGACCTTCGTAAAAGACGAAACGCTTTTTGTCGGCATTTTTTCGCAGTGTTTTAGTGTAAATATCCCGTTCTTTCCAGAATTTCATTATCTCGACTTCCTGTTCGGGAAGTGAACGGCTGTTTTGCACTG
>WRCR01000351.1 GCA_009783865.1 Planctomycetaceae bacterium
CAGCGTCGGCCACGCAAGTTCTCCGCGCAGTTGTGCCTCGCCGCCTTCTTTTTCATACACGCCGTAAAAATTGGAAAGACAATCGAGCCATAACACAATGCGGTGCATCTCGTCGCCGGAAAGTTTCACATCGTAATGTCCTTCCTTGAGAAGTTTATACAGCGGCGCAGCGTGCGCTCCAAACTTGCCCGGTGTTGTCCGCAATGGTTCGCCGTAAGATGTAAAACCGTACTTGCGCGCAAGATTGTTGTACGAAGCGTAAAACTTGTTTCTGCCTTCGCTAATCGGATCTTTGGCAAGTGAAAACGTTTTCGATTCCGGCTTCGCATGACAATCAACACAATGTTTATCCAACACCGGCTGCACCAGCAGCGGATATGAGAACGGAAATGCTCCCGGCACCGTTTCCGGCTTGATTTTCGAAGCACTGCGCAGCATCGCTTTCGGCTGAAAAGACGGCGGTGCACTGCTTTTGTGCTCATGACAGCCGGTACAAGAAAGCGTTTCGCCCGGCTGAACGTAAGACGAACTTCGCATTGTTTGTACCGCTAAACCGTTCTGGTCGATTGCCTGAAATTGAAACTCAATCTGCGCCGGCATCTCAAAATGCGCGCTGCCGTCTTCTTCCACCGGCACCGTTCCAAGAACCCAGCGGGCAAGATTTACGGAGTCGCCGCTTGAACCTTCACGGATACCGATTTCATGCGGATGAAACCCGGACGGCATCGACATCGGCAGCAGTTGAATAACCCGCAGTTCCTTAATCTTCGTGCCTTCCGGGAATGGACGCAACGAATCATAAACATTAGCAAGCGAAAGAGTACCGAATGTTTGCGTACTCGGTGAAATCTTGCCGTCGGATTCCTGTTTTTCAATGCGGCTGCCCTTGCGGAGACCGAGATACGGCATATGTTCGATAGACGCTATATCATAAGTTGTCGGCAAGACATGCGGCATCGGTCTTGCGGCAAGCGGCATCGGCGATATGCAGGAAATGGTCGGGTCGCGGTAAAGCAATTCCCGATTGCCGTGAATATCGCATAAATAAATACCGTCGTTTCCGAGCCAGCCGTTCCACCCAGCCGCACCCCGGTTTCCATGACTGGATTGCGGTATTGCTTCAGTACGGACACCGGGAATTCCCGCACCGGGTTGATACGAAAAGTCCGCCACACAAAGGAAATACGTCTCGGATAACGCCCATGGAGTACCATAGACCTCGCCGCCGCCCTGCGATTCAGGAAAACCAACATCCGGTGTCAACCGTTTGACCGGTCCCATAGCGTCGTCGTCTTCGGCGCGGGTATCAATCATAATTATAGAACCGAAGGACTGCCCGTGATGCGGCGCACCGGTCGCAATGTATTTATGCGAATTCGGGATTGCCCGGCAATCGAATTCCGTGTCCGCCCGCCGATGCCGATGCGAATAATTGCCGTGAACTTGACGAGGGTCGCGTCCGTCAAGCGTCGTCACCCAAGGATGATGTACAATACAGCCGTAGCGGTCAACGTAATCCCAGCGGGTATAAAGTATTTTGCCGTCGTTGGTCACGCTCGGATTCCATTCATTCGTTTCGTGAAAACTCAAAGCCCGCATTTGAGTACCGTCGGGATTCATATCGAAAAGTGTGTAAGTCGGACAATCCCGTCCGCAGCGCAGATAGCCGTTGCGCCGTTCAGTGATGAACGCCATACGTCCATTCGGCAGCCAGCACGGGTCGAAGTCGTTCCACGTTCCGTCCGTAATTTGCCGCAGTTCACTGCCGTCGGCATTGCAGGTAAAAATGTGATATGAACGTCCGATGTCCCAATGTCCTCTCGTGATGTCCAGCGTATGAACATGGTCAACGGAACCTTCACATTCTACGTATGCGAAAGCAATCTTCTTGCCGTCAAACGAAACGTCCGGCGAGAGGAAAGAACCTTTGTCGAGTTTTTGTCCTTTGAGCCGACCGGTTTCGACAACGCTGTTTTCGAGAAGATTTCGGATATCTCCTGTTTCGATATTTAAGACGAACAAACCGCCGCCGGGACGCTGCGTCTGACCGTAGAATTGGTCGCACATGTGCCGGAACATAGAACGATGCCGCTTGAGGAACAACCATTCCTTGGGAGCGTTCTTCAATGGGCTGGCATCACTCTTCAGCATCAACTCCCGGCGGTGCTCACAATAATTGACAAACACTTCAAAACGACCGGCGACATCTTCAACCGGAATACCGTCCGTCCTCCCGACCCTGACCAGCGGTTGTATCCGCCGTGTAATCACATCAAGCGGGTCGCGGTCTTCCGGCAGAATCAGCGAGGCGGGCGAAGCAACTTCGTCTTTAATCGCTTCCCAGTATAGCGGTGTCTTGAAGCGTTCAGCGAGCAGGTTCCATTCGTCAATGCGTTCCTGCAAAGCGGGATTATTTTCAACGTTGGGAATTCGCCGAACCATTTTCGCACCGGATTGCAACTGTCCGCCGCCGCTTGCGATGAATTTATATCCGGCGGCAATCGGTTGACATTCTGCAACAGCACCGAAGGGCTGTCCGTTAAGCGGCGCAACGCAAACGAATTTCAAATATCGGGCTTCAACCGTTTTACCGAAGTCAATAGTGTATGCGGTTTCTTTGCCGGAAAATTCACCGCTTGCAATCGGCTCACCGAAGACGGCTTTGCCGTTCTCGACATCTTTGGCGGTGTACAATTCGTATTTGCCGAAGGACCCGTTTCCTTGCCCTTCCCGCGGTGTGTAAGCGAAGCCGGTTAGCGGATATACTCCGCCTAAATCGATGCCGAGTGCATGCGGCGGCGGTGCATTGTTATCGGTTCTTTTGGAAATGCCGAACAGTTCGGTTCGTGTGTCGTTTGCCTCTTTTTCTTTTGCGGCGCAGTCCAGCCATGGGAGTTGTTCCGTTCCTTCAGGCAGCGGCATATAGCCGCGAATGGCGGGAATTGTTGCAGTAGGATGGTCATATCCGCAGGCATAATGGTATCCGCAGGAAACCGGATGCGATTGTAAGAGAACACGCGGTGCGGAATTAAACTGCGTATGCCACATTGTATCGGCATTGCCGTCCATCGCGCGGTATGCTTCGTATCCGGCGTTCTCGCTGTTGGCGATTAGTTGCACGTGAACGGTTGTGACCTTGTCCGCCGCCCCAGCAAAAAACGGAACGAAAAACAAGACGAAAAAGAAAAAGTTGCGGGTTCTTTTGAACATGATGGAATCCCCCTTCGTAAAAGGTATGGTTAAACCGCTGTTGACGTATTAGACATGTTCGGAAACTCCAAAACCGTCATTCCCGCGAAAGCGGGAATCTAGACGTAAAAGGTATACCTGTTCCTCTGGATTCCTACCTGCACAGAAATGTCGGTTCCCGAACACTCTATTATGTTTTATTATAAAGATTGAGAGATATTTTTCAAGAGGTGTGCAACCAATAACAGCCGTCTGGGGTGTGCAAAAATTCCCACTAAAGATTTACACCCCCGTTCTGTTCTCGCTGCTCAAAACGTTCTTGAAAAACACCGGCGTGTACGGTACAATGAATGTGATTTACTATTTACTCGTAAAATTATACATTCACAATCTGCAATGCTTTCTTCACATCTTCGACACTCGGTTATCATTTGTTTCATTGCCTTACTTTGTTTCGGCGGGTGTTCTTCCAAACCGTCGTTTGATTCGACGGAGTACATGGATCGAACCCATAACATCCGCTCGCCTGATGACATGAACGAAAAACACTGGAACACACTGCTCGTCAATGTCCCCAAAAAACAGCGGACGAAAGTCATCGAAAAACTCACTGCCCTTCGTCAGGCGGCTGACGATTTTTGCCGTGTTCAAGCACAAACGGATACGATTGTCCGGCAATTAAACCCGGAGACCGAGGGCTATCCGATAAAATACGAGCCGACTTCATGTGATTTTTTTTGGCTTTCTGCATTACGGCATTCCAGTAAAGCCATGACGGTGTATCCCGCCGTTTTGGACCCTACAAAAAAGCCCGAATACAGGAAGGAATCGTTAGAAATCTTGCTTTTTTGCCTTGATGACCGAATCGAAATGTTTCGTGAATTGACAGAACAAATCAAAGCCGAACTGCTGCGGCTGCAATCATTGGATGCGGAAGCGGCACCGGAAGAACGAAAACGTCATATAAAAGGATTCGGTCTGCATCCTTTTTTGCGTTCATTAACGGAGGAAATGAAAGAGCGTCTTAAAAATGATGAGCCGCTTTTTGTGAATCCATATCTCGGTGTTCCTTCCGGTACCGATGTTGAGTCGGTGATTGTTTCACGCCGCAGCCGGCACAATCCGGCACAAGCGTACCTTTTCGAACTCCGTGATGAAGAATTGGCACCATTCAGAGTCAAGGAAACACCGGAACTGGACGCTTTGGATTTGACCATTGATGATTTACTGCGCTGGGACGGTTCGACCAGTTTGAAACCCTTGGCAAAAATCATTGGGACTCATGCCGCACATCTGACCTGCGAATGGAATGGTCCGTTCACAAGACCCGTCGGTTCACTGACCAAACCGC
>WRCR01000352.1 GCA_009783865.1 Planctomycetaceae bacterium
AAATAACCGGCATTTGTCAATGATTACAAGACATGCGATGCTCTAGTAAAGAAGAATATTGAATAGGTATTTGAAAACGAAATATGATACGTTCCAGTGAACCTTTTCTTGCCGTTGCGTTTGATATGGACGGCTTAATGTTTGACACCGAAGATGTGTATTGGAAAGCCGCTTCCGCTTTGCTGGGGAAACGCGGTTTTATTTATACCGATGAACTTTGCGCCGACATCATGGGGAGACCGCCCCAGTATTGTTTCGAGACGTTCAAGAAGATGTTTTCGCTGCCCGAAGCATGGCAGGAACTACAGCGGGAGTCCGAGGACTTCTTCCTGCAATTTCTCGATGACGGTTTTTCCGAAATGCCGGGCTTGCATGAACTTCTTGACATATTGGACGCAAAACATTATCGGAAATGTATCTGCACTAGCAGTTCAATTCGGGTTGTTTCGGAAGTACTGAAACGGAAAGGATTGACAGAACGTTTTGAATTTGTTTTAACGGCGGAAGATATTACTGCCGGCAAACCGAATCCTGAAATATATCTGAAAGCGGCAGAGCAATTTGGTGTTAAACCGCATCAGATGCTTGTTTTAGAAGACAGCACGGCTGGAACGCAGGCAGCGAAGGCGGCGGGCTGTCTTTGTATTGCCGTGAGAGCGGAACATAACAAGACCAGCGACCTTTCTGCGGCACACCAGATGGCAAATTCACTGAACGATAAACAGATTTTGCAGCACTTTTTATAGGAGAAAATAATGATACGCACCGAAGACCTGACGAAACAATACGGCAAACTGTTCGCATTGAAGAACTTGAAACTCGAACTTAATGCGGGTGACTTGTTCGGCTTTATCGGACCGAATGGTTCCGGTAAAACGACCACGATGAAAATTCTCGCAACACTGTTGCAGCCGACTTGGGGCGAAGCATACGTTTGCGATAAATCAATTTTCACGCACGCTGCCGAGATACGCCGCCTCGTCGGTTATATGCCGGACTTCTTCGGCGTGTACGATGATATGATGGTTATCGAATATCTTGAATTCTTCGCAGCCGCTTACCGTATCAAAGGTGAAAAGCGAAAACAAGTTTGCGATGAGATGCTTGAACTTGTTGACCTCGGTTATAAACGGGAAGCGATGGCTACAAGTTTGTCACGCGGGATGACACAGCGGCTCGGATTGGCACGTGTTCTGCTGCATGACCCGCAGGTTTTGCTTCTCGATGAACCAGCAAGCGGACTCGACCCGCGTGCAAGAATCGAAATGCGGGAATTGCTGAAACGCCTTGGAACCCGCGGTAAAACGATAATGGTCTCTTCGCATATTTTGCCGGAACTTGCAGACGTTTGCAACAAAGTCGGCATCATCGAGCGCGGCGAACTTCTTGTTGATGCCGATGTTTCCGAAGTAATGCGGAGAGTCCGCGACCATATTCTCATTAACATCGAAATCATCGGCAATGTTGAAAACGCTGCGAAGTTGCTGGAGCAGCACAACTCCGTACAAAAGATTAACATCACAACCGCACTAGACGGAAAGCAAACCATTCAGGCAGCACTGAAAAAAGGTGACAGATTAGACGACTACTGCGACTTGCCGACAATTTTGATAGAGAACGGATATAAAATTCGTTCATTCAAAGAAGATGAAGTCAATCTCGAAACGGCGTTTATGACACTCACTAAAGGTATTACTATGTAATTTAAACTCAATTTGATACTAACATGAAAAAATTATTTTTCGTCATTTTGTTTTTCTGTTCCTTTGTTTTATGTTCAGCACAAACGAAAAACAAGATACCGAAATTTCTAGTTGGTCCGCCGGGACGCGAGGACGGCAGAGCGATTCGGGAATTAGTGCGGCAGCCGGAACGCTGGGCGACTTGCCGCAAGTTCACCGAAGGGATAGTATATGCCGACCACGTTCTTGCCCGTCAATTCAAGGACGATAAAGAACTCGCTGATTTGTTTGCCGGTCTTAATAAAATCAACATTCCGCTTCAGTTGGAAGTTGGTGCGGTAAAACCGTGGGGACCAACCGGTGCAGAAGCATTTGATAAGCAGCGCGGTAATTGGCAGCGGTTTTTACGGCTTGATGCGAAAATCATTGGAATCGCAATGGACGAACCGCTGGTATGTGCGACGTTTCACTTGAAGAAGGAGAATCCGGCAGAGTATGCTGCTGCGGAAACGGCGGAGTTTATTGCACTGGTGCGTCAGCATTTTCCCGATTGGAGCATCGGCGATATCGAGGGCTTTCCGTCTATTAATGCGGATGAAATCATTGCTTGGATTGATTTGTTGGAAGCGAAACTGAAAGCGAAAAACGTGCGCGGATTGGATTTTATGCGTCTCGATGTCGATTGGATGCATTTCGTGCAAAATACCGGCCGCGGCAGTTGGTCGGACTTGAGACGGGTTGAAAATCACTGCCGCAGTAAAAAGATTCCATTTAGTTTAATATCCTGGGATGCTAATTTTGATGCTATGTCGAGGAGGGGATTCAACAGCGATAGAATGTGGGATGCCGGCTGCTTACAAATGATGTACAATTACATTTCGGTCGGCGGCAATCCTGACCAGATTGTGGTCCAGAGTTGGAGTGATGCGCCGAAAACAGTCCTTCCGGACAATGACGATTTCACTTTTACGCGCTGCGCCCTTGATATAGCGGAAGAATTCCTGAAAAAAGAAGAAACACCCGAAAAATAGAAAAATTTCGCGGGGACTAAAGTCCCCGCCTCTTTAAGACGTTTTGTTTAACTTGTACTCGATACTATCGACAAGTGCAATCCAACTCGCTTCGATGATGTTATCACTTGCACCGATGGTACTCCAAACGCTTTCTTTGTCACCGCTCTCGATGATGACACGCACCGCTGCGCTGGTTGCCGCTTCGGAATTGATGACCCGTACTTTGAAATCAATGAGCCGCATTTCGTCAAGAACCGGAAAGTGTGGAAGAAGTGCTTTTCGCATCGCAAAATCCAATGCATTTACCGGACCGTCGCCTTCCGCAACTTCGTGTCTTTCATCATCAACGATTTGCAGTTTAACGGCAGCAACGGTTGTCAATGCTCCCGTTTCGTCTGCCTGAACATAGACGTGATAATTCAGCCGCTTGAAATGTTCCGTGAAAGTATTTGTACATTTTCGGACAATCAAATCAAATGAACCGTCCGCCGCTTCATATTGATAACCCTGATTTTCCTTTGAAACAACTTCGTCCAGTATATCGTTGATAGCGGTCGGCGAAAGGTCGACCCGCATATTTCGGGTGCGCGCAATGATGTTAGAACGCCCTGACAATTCACTGATGAGAATCCGCCGCTCATTTCCCACCGCAGCAGGGTCAATGTGTTCGTACAAGACGGGATTTTTGTTAATTGCGCTGACATGCATTCCGCCTTTGTGAGCGAAAGCACTCTTGCCGACGTATGGAGTATTGCCGGGTATTTGCCAGTTTAACACTTCATAAACATAGCGGGAAAGTTCCGTCAACCGCTCTATGGACTCCGGCTTCAGAACGGAATAATGTCCGCCGTATTTCAGCGCAAGGTTAGCGGCAATCGTAACCAAGTCGGCATTGCCGGTTCTTTCACCGATACCGTTAATCGTTCCTTGAACCTGCGAAGCACCCGCTTCAACAGCCGCTAAAGAATTCGCAACTGCAAGACCGCAGTCGTTGTGAACGTGAATCCCAATCGGAATTTTTACCGAGCGGATTACTTCTTGAACGGCGGCGGAGATTTCTTTCGGCATGCATCCGCCGTTGGTATCGCATAAGACAATTACTTCGGCACCGGCTTCTTCAGCGGTTCGCAGAACTTTTTGTGCATAATCGGCATTGTCTTTCAAGCCGTCAAAGAAATGTTCGGCATCGAAGAAAACACGTTTGCCGCCGTTGCGAAGAAATTGAACGGTTTCGGCAATCATCGCAAGATTTTCTTCGGCGGTAATGTTAAGGGCAACATTTACCTGAAAGAGCGAGGATTTACCGACAACCGTAATGATTTTCGCACCGGAATTAAGCAGCGACAGCACGCCTTCGTCTGTTTCAGCGGCAGTATTTTTCCGGCGGGTCATTCCGAAAGCACTGACAACAGACGTTTGCAATTCAGTATCGGCGATGCGGCTAAAAAATGCTGCATCTTTTTCGTTGGAATTAGGAAAGCCGCCTTCGATGAAATCGAAACAGTAGGAGTCGAGTTTCTGCACAAAGTTGAGTTTGTCTTGCAGCGAAAAACTGACACCTTCCGATTGCGAACCGTCCCGCAATGTAGTATCGTAAAGTTGAATTGAACGCATAGCGGTACAGGATACCTGAAAAACGGTATTTGTCAAGCGTCTCGCCGCTGCACGCTAAGAACGCTGCTAAAAAACTCGGATTCAAACGACTTTGAAGGGGGGGACGCGGTAATAAAGCTGGGGAAACTCTTTGTTAACGTAGGCACATTTCAGAAATACAGTAATCCTGCGTTTTTATGATATAATAACGTCTATTGCTTTCCGTATCCGATTCGATTTAGTTTTCTGAT
>WRCR01000353.1 GCA_009783865.1 Planctomycetaceae bacterium
CCTGTAGTTATCGGTCACCTACTCTCCTAAAAAGACAACCGATAACCGGAAATTACTCTTATTTACTTCAAAATCTTAGTAACAACGCCGGACCCGACGGTACGTCCTCCTTCGCGGATGGCGAAACGGACGTTTTCCTGCATTGCGATAGGCGAAATCAATTCTACCTTCAGTTTGACGTTATCGCCGGGCATACACATTTCGGCATCGCCGAGCAGCGTCAAAGCACCGGTAACGTCAGTCGTACGGAAGTAAAACTGCGGACGATAGCCGGAGAAAAACGGAGTCGCACGACCGCCTTCTTCCTTCGACAACACGTACACTTCGGCTTCAAAATCCGTATGCGGCGTAATGCTTGCGGGTTTCGCAAGAACTTGACCGCGCATAATTTCTTCACGCTTGACACCGCGCAGAAGAAGACCAACGTTGTCGCCTGCCTGTCCTTGGTCGAGCGTTTTGTTAAACATTTCGACACCGGTACAAGTGGTTTTGCGTTTTTCATCAGTAAAACCGACAATTTCGACTTCTTCGCCGACCTTGATAAGACCGCGCTCGATACGACCGGTGGCAACGGTTCCGCGTCCTTCAATGGAGAACACGTCTTCTATAGCCATCAGGAACGGCTTGTCCTGTTCGCGGGCTGGTTCAGGAATGTAAGAGTCAAGTGCGTCCATCAATTCGCCGATGCACTTTGCGGCTTCCGGGTCGTTGGGCTTAAACTGGGCATCACGGGCAACGCCGCGGATGATTGGAACGTCATCGGGAAATTCGTATTTCTCCAAAAGTTCGCGAATTTCCATTTCGACAAGTTCCAGAAAATCTTCTCCTTCTGATAGGTCAATCTTGTTGAGGAAGACCACCAAACTTGGTACGTTGACCTGTTTGGCGAGAAGGACGTGTTCGCGGGTTTGCGGCATCGGTCCTGAATCGGCAGCAACAACGAGGATTGCGCCGTCCATTTGGGCAGCACCGGTAATCATGTTCTTGATAAAGTCGGCGTGACCGGGGCAGTCGATGTGTGCATAGTGCCGCTTTTCGGTTTCATACTCAACGTGAGCGACCGCAATAGTCACGGTCTTTGTTGCGTCGCGGACTGTACCGCCCTTTGCGATATCCGCATAACTTTTGACTTTCGCCAGTTGTTTCTGTGCCTGAACGGCAAGAATCGCCGAAGTCAGTGTTGTTTTGCCGTGGTCAATGTGACCAATCGTACCCACGTTAACGTGGGGTTTTGTCCGTTGAAAGACATCTTTCGCCATCGAAAATTCTCCTAATTAAAAAAGTTAAATAGTTAATAGGTACATAGTTAATAGTTAATAGTTAATAGTTATAGGCAAATTCCGCTATTCACTACTCACTATTCACTACTCACTACTCACTACAAAACGAGCTGTTGATGAGAATCGAACTCATGACCTCATCCTTACCAAGGATGTGCTCTACCGGCTGAGCTACAACAGCGAAGCGAGTGAAGGGAATCGAACCCTCGTCATCAGCTTGGAAGGCTGTTGCACTACCATTGTGCTACACTCGCGGCAGGCAGTCCGCCAGCCGCCAGTTTCGGTTGCTGACCGAAATCAACAATCGGCAACTGAAAACTGCATTGGTGGATGGAGGATTCGAACCTCCGAAGGCTTAGCCGTCAGATTTACAGTCTGATCCCTTTGACCGCTCGGGAAATCCACCTGATTTTTTATTTTTGCGTAGGGCTAAAACCCTGCGCTAAAAGCCTGCGATGGGACTCGAACCCGCAACCTGTTGATTACAAATCAACTGCTCTACCAATTGAGCTACGCAGGCACTATTGTCGTTAGTACAGGCAGTACAAGGACTTACATCGCCGCTTCGTGTTAAAATGTCTCTCAAATCGCTGTTTTCCGCAGTGACTCCAATAGTACGTACCATCAAACAAACCCTTGATGTGTACAGCATGATATACTACTTTCGGATTTTTTCAAGAGGGGGACTAAACGAAATGCCATTTTAATTTACGTGCACTGCCGCTTGTATCTCTTGATACATCAAGGTACAATGATGAACACTCATAACTAGAAGCGTTAGCAAGGGACACCCATGCCGCAAAAACTTCCTCCCACGGCAAGACAATGGAAATTGATTGCCGCGCTCAAAGATTCTGAAGAAGGTTGTACACTCAAAGAACTTGTCAAACGTCTCGGCGTTACAGAGCGGACAATTCAGCGCGACTTGTTAAAATTGATAGAGTCCGGCTTACCCCTTCAGGAATACACCGAAGCGCATGGACGAAAACTTTGGTCAATCCAAGAAGACCCTTTTGAGCCGGCAATGTTCAATTTCGAGGAAGCCGCAGCACTGTACCTCGGTCACCGTTTTTTGACACCGCTGACAAATTCGTTTCTCTGGGAAGCATCGGAAAAAGGATTGCAGAAAATTCGGAGACAACTCGGCACAAGATATGTTAGTATTCTCGACCAACTGTTGGATATTTTTCATGAATCAACAACCGGCTGGAGCGATTACTCGCAGCAGTCAGACATCATCACGACTTTGATAACCGCTTGCGAAGATGAAAGGGAAACCGCTATCCGTTATCGTTCATATACAGCCGAAGAGGAACAAGAATACACGATTCACCCCTACGCCTTGATTATGCAAAGCGGTACATTTTATCTCGTCGGATTTCATTGCAAGCGTAAAGAAATTCGGACTTGGAAATTGAATCGCATCGTCACGGCGGAGTGTCTGCCGACGAAATTCAAGAAGCCGAAGGATTTCGACTTGGAAAAGCAGCGGCGAATCAATTTCGGCTTTTTCGTTTCCACTGATAAGGCAGTGGAAAGGATTCGTATTAAGGTTACCGGCTGGATGGCGCGTTATGTTCGGGAGCATCATTGGCACATGTCGCAGCAGTTTGCGGAGCAGCCGGACGGAAGCGTGACTATACAGTTCGAGGTTATGCCGAATTTTGAGTTGACCCGCTGGATATTGTCATTTGGATGCAATGCCGAAGTGTTGGAACCCGAATCGCTTCGGCAGGAAATCGAAAAAGAAATTGCTGAAATGCAGCGGCAGTATAAAAAATCAGAAACAAAATCGTGAATTTTCTCGGTTTTCCTCTTTTTTTTCAAAAATCTTCCTTCAGGTCTGACAAAACCCGTCACTCCCTACGAAACGCTCTTTAGAATCAGGGGTATAATTCATTACAGTCGATAATAATTTTTCGTTTCACACTACCTTTTGGAGAACAAAGCCATGAACCAGAGTACTGAAAGAAACCTAGTCCTGTATTACCTGAACAACCTCATGAAGCGTCCATTGTACGGCGAAATTGAAAATCGCGTCTGTAGTTGGTTCGAGGAACATTCCCGATGGTTAATCGGAAAAGACATCGAAGATGATTGGGAAGGCAGACGCTACCGCTGGCGGGAAAAAAACGAAGAGGAAACACCGCCTCTGCCTCGTGAGTTCAAAACAATTCGGATATTTCTCAACGGCAAGAGCGGTCGGCTGCCGACCATACCGGAGGTCACCGCCGTCATCGATGCCTTTCAGTTTTCGCCGGAATACTATGATGTGATTGCATTGGACATTCTAACCGAGACAATTCCGGTACTAAACGACCTTGTCGAGTGCTGTCATGACCTTACCGAAAAGCGGCGTATCAAAGCATGTATGCTCGATTTGTCTTCGCGGCAGTACGAGAAATTTCTTGCTTCGACAAGCGAGTTGATGAAAAAAGGGATTTATACTGATAGTCACAGAGGCAACGGGCGTGACTTTACAAACACTTTTTATGAAATCCTGCTTGCCCGCTGCACTACACCGGACGGTGTCAAACGAATCGTTCTCGGCAAGCCGCAGAAAGCAACGCTCAAGGCAGAACACTTCGAACACATAAAGGGAGAATACGTCTGGCTTCGTAATCTGTTGACTAATGCTTTGGCGAAACAGCAGCGCGGTGTGAACCTCTTGATTTACGGCAAGCCCGGCACCGGAAAAACGGAACTTGCCAAAACGCTTTGCAGGGAAGCAGGTGCTTCGCTTTACGGTGTGTCGAGTAATCTTTCCGATGAACGCAACAGCAATGAACGCCGCTGCGACCTTGCCGCCGCTCTTTGTCTGTTGGACGACGAAAAGAACTCTGCACTCTTGATGGACGAAGCGGAAGATGTTTTCGGTGCTTCAACATCGCAAGTATTAGCCAGATTGTTAGGTATGTCGGAAAATCCCAGAAATTCAAAGTCGAAATTGTTTTTCAACAAACTGCTGGAAAACAACGCTGTGCCGGTTATTTGGATTAGCAACAGCATCAGAGGTGTTGACCCTGCTCACCTTCGCCGCTTTTCCTACGCTTTGAATATGGAAGCCCCCGACGAGAATGTGCAGGCACGTATCTGGGATTATTCCGCCAGAAAAAACAAGGTTAAATTGCCGAAGGAAAAAATCAGCAAACTTATTAGAGGCCCGTTCAAAACCTGACAATTATCGATTTTCTCTTTTCTTCGATCTGGATTTTCGGTATAACACAGTCCATGAAAGGAGACATTTATGCGTCATCG
>WRCR01000354.1 GCA_009783865.1 Planctomycetaceae bacterium
CTGAATACCTGTTGTATTTACGAGACGTTTTACAATTTTACGCCGACTGAACCGGACAAGGTTGTTGACCTCGGCATTCTCGAACTGGAAGAGTCCGGCTGGCTCGAACCGAATTTGCTGCAAAATCTGCCGGGCAAAGAAATTGCGATTGACGGCGAACCCCTTGACGGGCAAACTTTAGATTGGAAAAAGTACGCTGGAAAAGTCGTTCTCATTGATTTCTGGGCGACCTGGTGCGCTCCCTGTGTAGAAGAAATTCCCCGTCTGAAAACGCTGTACGAAAAATATCATGGCAAGGGATTTGAGATAGTCGGGATCAGCATTGACGAAAAATTGGATGCTCTCGAAAAAGGATTGGAGAAGCATCAATTTCCTTGGATTATTCTTGCGGACGAAAAACGCAAAGAAACAAAGCAGATGACGATGATTAACCGTTTTGCGGTTAGCAGTGTTCCTTGCTGTATTCTCGTTGGACGCGATGGCAAAGTCATCTCTACAGAAGCGAGAGGCGAAAAACTCGAAGAAGAACTCAAACGATTGTTTCCTGAATGATACCAAATACCGGAGAACAAACCATGCCTCACAATGTACCGCGTGTTCTCGTACCGGTTACGTTTCCGGGCGGCGGAATTCGGACTTACATGATTTACAATCTGAAACCGCTGCATAAGTCGGGCTTTCGTTTTACCTTTATTTCCGCAAAGGGAAACACCTTCGATAATTTCAAAAACGATTTTGCCGACTGCGAAGGAACGGAATTCGTTGAATTCAGTTCCGGTACATTAAACGCCGTCAAAGCAATCCGCAATGAATTGAAGAGTGAATTAAAGAGCGGCAGATATTCCCTCGTTCATTCGCAAGGATTACAAGCGGGAACACTGACGGAAATTGCCGGATTTTTAGGAAGGGCGAAAAAACCGCCGTCCATAATCACGCTGCATGATGTTATTTTACCGCAAAATGATATTCCCGGAAAATTCAAATGGTTGAAGAAAAGAATCATTTCATTTTTCACACGACGGGCGAGCGTTATTATTCCGGTGTCTCACGATTGCGCCGAAAATCACATGGCACTTTTTCCGTCTTGGAAAAAGGGGGCCGTGAAAGTGAAAGTCATCACTAACGGCATCGCAATCAGCGGACGGCAAACCGAACACTCCGCTGTCAATGAACCATTAACCGGCGGTTTTTTCGGACGTTTTATGCCGCAAAAGGGATTCGATATTCTGCTGGACGCACTCTTGTTACTAAACGAAAAAGGATACGGCAATAGACTCAAACTTCTCGCAACAATAGACCGGCACGGATACACCAACGAAACATTGGAACGGGTTGAAAGCAGCCCCGTGCTAAAACAAATGGTGCAGTTCGTTGAGCAAGTTCCGGAGTTAACACCGCTGTTGCAGCAAATTGATGTTCTCGTGATGCCGAGCCGCTGGGAAGCGTTTGGATTACTTGCCGCAGAGGCAATGGTTCAAGGCGTTTCTGTGATTGGCTCAAGTTGTCTCGGCTTGCGGGAAGTACTGCGGGATACGCCGAGTATGATGTTTCCGTTTGATACACCCGAACAGGTTCAATCGCTGACGGAGTGCCTTATCGAATTCATTGAGAATGCCGCAAAATATAAAACCGCTGCACAAGATTATGTAATGGCTGCCAGTGAACGCTTCGATGTCAGTAAATCCGCCGAGGAATTGTTGAACGTGTATAGTGATTTGATTTGCCGATAGAAGATCGGCGATTACTCTTATTCTTCCACAATCGGATTTTCAACGTGTTCAATTGCTTCTTTTGCGGACTTTCCGCCCCAGACGACTTCCATCATACCCGGATAGTATCTGTCCATCATCCGAATTCCGACGTACAGCATTCTTCTGACAATTTTCGTGTTCAGGATTCCGTCTTCAAAATCGTTGGAGACGCGGTATTGCACGGAGCCGTCATCAAAATCCATCTCGAAGTTGCCGATTTTTAATCCATAATTGGCGCGGGTTAGAAATTCCGAAACAAGCGACCGGTGCTGTACCGCAAAATTGGTTTCGATGATAGTAAAAATCTGCAAAATGTGCGTATCGTCATCGGCGAAAAAATAAATGCGGTATGAACCTTGTTTGCCTTCGACACCGCTTCGGTAAATACCTTTTTTTACTTCTTGAAATTTCCAGTCCTCTTCTGCAAAGAACTCTTCTACAACACTGGTGATAATATCCGAACCGTCCATCGGAACCTTCTTCTCTAAAGCCGCCGGGCGACTTAGTTTTTTAGCGGTTTCCTTCGTTTCCTGCTTTTCAAGGGAAATCTTTGGAGTACCGGCGAAAGCAGACAAAACCATTTAAGAAAACTAGGAACCCGCATATAACTGTCAAATCAAACTGTCAAAATCAAGAGGTGTGAAACACAATTTCCAATGTCCTCTATTATTATCAAAATTTTTCTATTTTCAAGAGGGGGCAGAATTTTTTCACCGGCAGGAATTACGAGCGGCGGGCTTACGCCGCAGGTCTGACGTATCAAAAATTACTTTTTATGATTTGTTCGATAATGGCGGTCCTGAACTCTATCGACAATGCCGCTTCAGAAATTGTATGCGTCATACCGGCGGGCGTATGCCCGCCGCTCTTGATTAACTGCCGTCTCCCCAACTGGCACTTTTTGCCCTTGCCAAGTTTAGCGGGTGTGTTAAAATTTACGCCGGTTGACACCGGCGACTATCATTACTGTTATTATTACTCGCCACTCACTACTCGCAACTCACCACGAATTGTTAAAATGGGAAAGAAAATGTTAAATCAGGTAGTTCAGGTAAAACAAACGCATTGGCAGGCATTTGCGTCTTGTTTTTTAGGGGTTCGGCTTGTTAAAAATTTTTCGAGTCAGGGTTTGTTGTTCGGCGGTTGCGGCTCGCCGCGAGACAGGCAGCGAACTGGAGAACAAATCACAGCCCCTTGTATTCCGTCAGAAAAACGATTATACTGTTGCCGTAAATTTGTTGTTAGTTATCGTCCCCTGTTAAATCTTTTCGGAGAAATTACTATGTTGCGTCCATTCTTGCTTTTTTGTGCTGTATGTTGTTTAACCCTTTCTGTTTCCGCTGCCGACTGGATGCAGTGGCGGGGACCCGACCATAACGGAATCTCGCAGGAGACCGGCTTGCTCAAGGACTGGGGCAGCGACGGTCCAAAACTCGTTTGGAAAGTCAATTCACTCGGTATCGGCTATTCTAATCTCTCTTTCGCCAACGGCATGATTTATTCGATGGGAGACCGCAATGGAAATTGCTTCCTCTTCGCCCTCGATGAAAAAACCGGCGAGGAAAAGTGGAACGTAAATGTCGGTCCCGCTGGCGGTACTCACGAAGGTCCCCGCTGTACGCCCGCCACTGACGGCAAACTCGTTTTCGCTTTGGGGCAATTCGGTGATTTCGTTTGCGTTGATGCGAAAACCGGTAAAGAATACTGGGGCGGTAATGTCGAAAAAGACCTCGGCGGAAAAGTGATGTCAATGTGGCATTTTGCAGCGTCACCGGTTATTGACGGCGATAACGTTGTCGTTCCTATCGGCGGCGAGAAGGGAACCGTCGTTGCTTTCAAAAAGTCCGAAAATTTCGGCATCAACTGGCGAAGTTCCGAAATCACTGACTCCTGCGGATACAATTCAATTGTTCCGATGACTTTCGGCGGCAAACGGCAATATCTGTTATTTACCGTGAACCGGGTTGCGGCACTTGATGCCGAAAACGGAAAAGTTCTCTGGCAGGCGGAGTGTCCGGGCAGAACAGCGATTTGCAGCGACCCCGTATTTCTGATGGAAGGCAATACTTGTTATCTGCTTGCATCGAGTGCTTACAACACCGGTGCGAGATTTTTCAAAGTAACGGCAGACGGCGGCAAGTTCACCATCGAGAAAATTGCGGAAGACAACACTTTGCAGAGTCATCACGGCGGAATCGTGCAGGTCGGCGGTCATTTCTATTTTCTGACGCAGCGGGAACTTGCCTGCGTTGAACCGAAGACGGGAAAGACACTTTGGAAAAACAGAAGTGTCGGCAAGGGGTCAATCATGGCGGTTGACGGCAAACTGATAGTGCGGTCGGAAACCGGTGACGGCGATGTTGCTCTTGTGCAACCTTCGCCGGAGAGTTATAAGGAAATATGCCGTTTCTCTCAGCCGGAGCGGTCGAATAAGAACAGTTGGACTTACCCGACGGTCTATAACGGCAAGTTGTATATCCGCGACCAAGGACTGCTGCTATGCTATGAAGTAAAATAGATTGACGTGATTTTATCATACATCGGATAATATTAGTGTTCCGTCGTCCGTGTGTATAGATTTCGAGGCGTTTCGTGTTCCTAGCGTTCTTTGCGGTAAATAAAACAACTGCAAGGTACGCAAAGGAAGTGCAAAATTTTGCATAATCAGACAAAGTATATCGTCAGACGAAGTATAATCGAAACATTCCCGCAATTCGATTATAATAGTATTGACAGACGAAGTATATCGCCTGACGATGTAAAAGCAGCCGA